>JAQSXO010000016.1 GCA_029256625.1 Cellulosimicrobium sp.
ATGATCTCCGAGGTCCGCAGCCTCGCGACGCCGCTCACGCGCCAGCTCGACCGGTTCGGCAAGCTGCTCGCGGTGCTCATCCTCGCGATGGCCGTCGTCATGGTGATCATCGGCCGCGTCTTCCACGACTTCACCGTCCCGGAGCTGATCTCGGCGTCGATCGGCTTCGCGGTCGCCGCGGTGCCGGAGGGACTGCCCGCGCTCGTGACGATCACGCTCGCGCTCGGCGTGCAGCAGATGGCGCGCCGCCGCGCGATCACGCGCAAGCTGCCCGCGGTCGAGACGCTCGGGTCGGTGACCACGATCTGCTCCGACAAGACGGGCACTCTCACCAAGAACGAGATGACGGCGCGCACCGTCCGCACGAGCGGGCGCACGTTCGCGGTCGCGGGCGCGGGATACGCCCCGGTCGGCGACGTCACGCGCGACGAGACCGACGGCGAGCGGCACGCGGACCTCACGGACGACCGGGACCTCGCGGCCCTGGCGACCGTCATGATGCTCTGCAACGACGCGCGGATCGTCCCCGACGAGTCGGACGCCGACGGCTGGCGGCTCGTGGGCGAGCCGACCGAGGGCGCGCTGCGCACGCTCGGCATGAAGGCCGGCGTCGACCCGACGGGGTGGCGGCGCGTCGCCGTCGTGCCGTTCGAGTCGGAGAACAAGTTCATGGCGACGCTCGACGCCGACCCGGACGGCGGCCTGCACGTGCACGTCAAGGGCGCGCCGGACCGCGTGCTCGACCGCTGCGCGACCCAGGTCGGCGAGGACGGCGGCACCGAGCCCCTCGACCGCGCGTTCTGGGACGCGCAGATCGACGCGCTTGGCGGGCGCGGCCTGCGCGTGCTGGCCGCCGCTCGCCGCACCGCGGCTGCGGGGACGGACGACCTGGACCTCGACGACGTCGCGGACGGGCTCGAGCTGTGCGGGCTCGTCGGCATCGTCGACCCGCCGCGGCCGGAGGCGATCGAGGCCATCGCGGAGTGCCGCGACGCGGGCATCCGCGTGAAGATGATCACGGGCGACCACGCGGGCACGGCCCTCGCGATCGGCCGCGAGATGGGCATCGTGGACCCCCACGACGGGACCGGCGAGAACGTCGCGCCCTCCGTGCTCACCGGCCCCGAGCTCGAGGAGATGAGCACGGAGAAGCTGCGCCAGGTGGTGCGCGACGTCGACGTGTACGCGCGCACGAGCCCCGAGCACAAGATCCGGATCGTCTCCGCGCTCCAGTCGCACGGCGAGGTCGTCGCCATGACGGGCGACGGCGTGAACGACGCCCCGGCACTCACCCAGGCGGACGTCGGCGTCGCGATGGGCATCAAGGGCACGGAGGCGACCAAGGAGGCCGCGGAGGTCGTGCTCGCGGACGACAACTTCGCGACGATCGAGCGGGCCGTGAAGGAGGGGCGGCGGATCTACGACAACATCCGCAAGTCCGTCCTCTTCCTCCTGCCGACCAACGGCGCGCAGTCGCTCGTCATCCTCGTCGCGGTCCTGTTCGGCCTCACGCTGCCGCTCCAGCCGGTCCAGGTCCTGTGGATCCTCGACGGCGCGTACGTGCGCCGCATCCTGCTCGTCTCGCTCCTCATCGGCGGCGCGACGATCCTGCTGTTCTACGTCGAGCGGGCCCAGGGCGTCCCGCTCGCCGAGGCGCAGACGACCGCCGTGACGATGCTCGCGCTCGGCCAGCTCGCCTATCTCTTCAACTGCCGGTTCCTCGACCGGTCGAGCCTCACGCTCGACGTGCTGCGCGGCAACCGGGTGATCTGGATCTCGGCCGTGACGCTCCTCGCCCTCCAGGCCGTGTTCGTCTACGCGCCGTTCATGCACTCCTGGTTCGACTCGGCCCCCATCGACGTCGTCGAGTGGGGAAAGACGCTCGGGCTCGCGCTCGTCGTCTTCCTGCTCGTCGAGGTGATCAAGTGGGTCGGCCGGCGCTGGACCGCGCGCGACCACGTGCCCGCGCTGGTCGAGCGGCACGACGGTCAGCACTGAAAGAAGCGAACACGACGCGCCGCTGCACCTCGTAGCTCGTCGCGACGAGCGCGACGTCGGTGCCGACCTTCGCCGCGAGGAGCGGCAGGCCGAGCCCGGTCAGCAGCGCGAGCAGCCCGTAGCTCGCCGCGAGCAGCACGACCGCGAGCGCCGCGTACCGCACGACGGCGGCGCGCAGCGGGACGTCGCGCCCGCCCGCGAACACGAGGCGGCGGTTGACGGAGAAGTTCACGCCCGCGCTGAGCAGGCGCGCGCCCACCACGGCCGCGAGGAGCGACCCGGTGAGCGCGTGCAGCGCGAGCAGCGCGACGACGTCGACCGCGGCCGACCCGAGCGACGACGCCGCGAACCGCAGCAGCGGCGCCCACACGCGCAGCGAGTCGGCGACGGGCCGGAAGTGCGAGGACGCGTTGTCATCCAGGTAGACCGTCGCCACGTCCACCTCGACGATCCGGCGGCCCGCGCGGGTCGCGTCGAGGAGCGCCCGCAGCTCGTACTCGTACCGGTCGCCGCGCGCGGCGAGGAGGTTGTCGAGCAGGCCCGGCCCGTAGGCGCGCAGCCCGGTCTGGGTGTCCCGGACGCGCGTGCCGGTCGTCGCGGCGAAGGCCCAGCGCGTCGCGGTGTTACCCACGCGGCTGCGCAGGGGCACGTCGCCCGTGAAGCGGCGCGCGCCGAGCACCACGGCGTCGGGCTCGGCCTGCGAGCGCGCCCCGACCCGCAGTACGTCGACCACGGTGTGCTGGCCGTCCGCGTCGGCGCACACGACGCCGTGGCCGGGCAACCGGTCGCGCACCCACCGGACGCCGGTGCGCAGCGCGTGACCCTTCCCGCGGTTCACCGGCACCGTGAGCACGACGGCGCCCAGCGCCCGCACCGCGCGGAACACTCCCCCGCACCGCCGGTCGCTGCCGTCGTCGACCACCACGACCGGCAGCCCGGGGACCGCGGCCCGCAGCGCGTCGACGAGCGCGACGAGCCGCGCGTCGGGCTGGTACGCAGGGACCACGACGGCGGTCCGCGCGGCGCTCGTCCCCGGGTTCACGGGGTGCTCGCGCGTGGTCGCGGCGGCCATCAGGCACCGTCCGCGACGTAGAGGACGTCCGACGTGCCGCGCTCACGACCCTGCGACGGGCTGTTGACGACCTCGCCGTCGAAGTACAGCGTCGAGGACCCGCCGCCGTCGATGTTGTACGCGGTGGTCGCGCCGAGGTTCTGCAGGATCCCGGCGAGCTCCGTCATGGTCACGCCGCGCGAGTAGCCCTCCTGGCGGCCGTCCACGACGACGAGGACGAGGTGGTTCTCGTCGACCACCCCGACGGCCGTGCGCGGCTGCTCGCCCTGGATCGAGTGGTTCCCGACGTTCGTGTCGACCTCGACGTCGTCGATCCCGGCCACGACCTCGCCGTCCTCCACGAGCGCGGGCCCGAACGACAGCGTGTTCCAGACCCCGGCGTCGACGAGGCTCTGCGCGTCGGTCGTCGTCTCGTCGTAGACCTCGACGCGGCCGTCGCGGTAGAAGGCGAGGCCCTCGCGGGCGCCCTCGTCCCGGTAGACGACCCCGTTGCGGATGACGATGCCCGTGTCGCGGAACCCGTAGTAGTCGCCGTTGATCGCGAGGACGGCGTCGTGGTCGGCGGCGATGTCTGACGTCGTCTCCGTGATGTTCGTGCCGAACGCGTCCTGCGCGAACGCCGACCGCAGGTCCGTCATGTCGGAGAGCACGACGTCGGCCACGTAGTAGGTCACGGTGTCGTCGCCCGACCCGGTGGTCACCCGGGAGACCGTGATGCTCGTGCCGTCGGAGGTGTACGTGTCACCGTCGACGGCCGAGGTGCCGGCCGAGGCGCCCGCGCCGTCGTCCGCCGTCGCGTCCTGGTCCGACGCCACGCTCGCGTCGAGGCCCTGCGTCGCCTCGTACGCCGACACGTCGGCGATCTCGACGTGCTCGACGACGAACCGGTCCAGCGCCCACGCCGTCGCCCCTCCCAGCGGGAGCAGCACGGCGAGGGCCGTGACGAGCGCGGCACGCCACCGCCGTCGGCGTCGGGTCGCGGGCGGCTCGGTCGACGCAGGCGGGGCGGGGTGCGGGGTGGGGGTGCTCATGGGCCGTGTCTACGGAGCGGGCGTGTGCTGCCGGGATGGCACGGCTGTTCGTCGGCTGTGAGCGGTCGCGCAGTCGCCCGGGTCGCCCCGTGACGGACCTCTCAGCACGTCAGCTTGCGTCGATAGATACCCCCGGGGGTATCGTCGAGCCATGATCCCCTCGACCCCCGGCTCGACGACCCGCCCGTCCGACCCCGACGGCGCGCGCCGCATCGTCGTCGTCGGCGGCGTCGCGGGCGGCATGAGCGCCGCCGCGCGCGCCCGCCGCCTCGACGAGCACGCGTCGATCGTCGTGCTCGAGCAGTCCGACCACGTCTCGTTCGCGGGCTGCGGCCTGCCGTACCAGGTGTCCGGCGAGATCGCGGACCGCGACACCCTCCTGCTGCACACGCCCGCGACGCTCCGCGCGAGCCTCGACCTGGACGTCCGGACCCGGCACCGCGTCACGGCGATCGACCGGACCGCGCGGACCGTCACCGTCACGGCCGAGGACGGGACGTACGAGCTCGCCTACGACGCGCTCCTGCTCGCGCCGGGCGCGACCACCGTGCTCCCGCCGGTCGAGGGTCTCGACCACCCGGCGGTGCACACGCTGCGGACGATCGCCGACCTCGACGCGCTCGCCGAGCGGCTCGCGGGCCTCGAGGCCGAGGTCGCGGCGGGGCGCACCGCCCCGGTGCGGGCCGCCGTCGTGGGCGCGGGATTCATCGGGCTCGAGGCCGTGGAGGCGCTCGTCACCCGCGGGCTGTCCGTCGACGTCGTCGAGCGCGCCGAGCAGGTGCTCCCGCCGCTCGAGCCGGACCTCGCGCCGCTGCTCGCGGACGAGCTGCGCGACCACGGCGTCGGGCTCCACCTCGGGGCGTCCGCGACCGCCGTCGTGCCCCGGCCGGCGGGCGCGGACCACGCCGTCGCGCTCGAGCTCGCCGACGGCACGGCGCTCGACGCCGACGTCGTGCTCGTGAGCGTCGGCGTGCGGCCCGCGAGCGACCTCGCCGCGGCCGCGGGGCTCGCGCTCGGCGAACGCAGCGCGATCCGCGTCGACGCCGACCAGCGCACGTCCGACCCGCACGTGTGGGCCGTCGGCGACGCCGTCGAGGTCGTGCACGGGGTGACCGGCGCGACGGGTCCCGTCCCGCTCGCCGGCCCGGCCAACCGCCAGGGCCGACGCGCCGCGGACGCCATGCTCGGCCACCGGACGACGCCCCAGGCGCCCGTGCTCGGCACCGCCGTCGTGCGCGTGTTCGGCCTCACGGCCGCCGTCACCGGGCCGAGCCACGCGACCCTGACGGCCGCCGGCTTGGCGCACGAGCAGGTCCGGGTCCACGCCGCCCACCACGCGGGCTGGTTCCCCGGGGCGGAGCCGGTGCACGTGACGGCGAGCTTCGCGCCCGACGGCCGCCTGCTCGGCGCGCAGGCCGTGGGACGCGCGGGCGTGGACAAGCGCGTCGACGTGCTCGCGACCGCGCTGCGGGCCGGGCTCACCGCGGACGACCTCGCCGAGCTCGAGCTCGCGTACGCCCCGCCCTACGGCGCCGCCAAGGACGTCGTCAACATGCTGGGGTTCGTCGCGCAGAACGTGCTCGACGGCACGATGCCGCAGTGGCACGCGGCCGACCTGGAGGAGGTCGTCGCGACGTCGCTCGTGCTCGACGTCCGGTCGCGCGCCGAGCACGCCGCCGGCCACCTCGACGGAGCCCTCAACGTGCCGCACACCGAG
This sequence comes from Cellulosimicrobium sp., assembly GCA_029256625.1. Classification (GTDB taxonomy): domain Bacteria; phylum Actinomycetota; class Actinomycetes; order Actinomycetales; family Cellulomonadaceae; genus Cellulosimicrobium. Next base: position 5,819 of record JAQSXO010000016.1, read on the forward strand.
CTGCGTGCGCGGCTCGACCAGGTGCGCGCGGCCGCCGAGGGCCGCCCCGTCGCCGTGCACTGCGCGAGCGGCGTGCGCTCCTACCTCGCCACCCGCGTCCTGCTCGCCGCCGGGCTCGACGCGCGCAACCTCTCCGGCGGCTGGCTCACCCTCACCACCACGCCGCGCGCCGCGCGCGCTCTCGAAGGAGTCCCCGCATGATCGACCGCTTCCGCCGCCTGTTCTCCCGTCCCACCGACGACGGCGGCGTGCGCCCGACGGTCGACGCCGCCACGGCCGTGCAGCTCGTCCGCGACGGCGCGACGCTGCTCGACGTGCGCGAGCGGGACGAGTGGCGCGCCGGGCACGCGCCCCAGGCCGTGCACGTGCCGCTCGGCGACGTCCCGTCGGCTGCGTCCCGGCGCCTGAAGGACGGCGCGACCGTCGTCGTCGTGTGCGCGTCGGGGATGCGCTCGCGCACCGCGGCCCGCCAGCTCCGGTCGCTCGGCTACGCCGCCACGAGCTTGTCCGGCGGGCTCGGCGCGTGGCAGGCCGCGGGCGGAGCCGTGCGACGCTGATCCTGCACGACCCGCGCCCGGCTCCGCCCCGACCGAGCGCCTTGCTCGCCCCCGAGACCGAACCACCCCACACCCGAGGAGACACACCGTGTGCAGTCCCGCCCTGTGCCGCACGTGCGGCAAGACCACCTGGACCGGCTGCGGTATGCACGCCGACGAGGTCATGGCCGAGGTGCCGCCCGAGCAGCGCTGCACCTGCGCCTGACGGCGCCCCGAGAAGCCCGCCACGCCGGGCCCGCGGCACGCCGCTACCGACCCATCAAGACCGCGTCACCGAGACGAACCACCCCGACGAACGCAGGAGAACGACCGTGGAGCTCGACCGCACCGACATGGACAAGGTCGTCAACCGGCTCAAGCGCGCCCAGGGCCAGCTCGCGGCCGTCGTGCGCATGATCGACGAGGGGCGGGACTGCGAGGACGTCGTCACGCAGCTCTCGGCCGTGTCGCGCGCGCTCGACCGCGCGGGCTTCGCGATCATCGCGTCCGGCATGCGCCAGTGCCTCACCGAGCCGGCCGAGGACGGCGAGGACCCCACGCTCGACGTGGCGAAGCTCGAGAAGCTCTTCCTCTCGCTCGCCTGAGCGCGGGCCTCCCGTCGTCTCACGCAGAGCCCCCCGTCGGACCACCCTCCGGGGGACCGACGGGGGCCGTGTCGTGCCGGCCGTCCGTCCGTCAGCCGCCCGCCGGCCGGCCCGCGGGCGCCGCGGCGGCGTCCACCGCGTCCTGCGCCTCGGCGCCGACGGGCGCCGCGAACTGGCTCTCGTACAGCCGCGCGTACGCGCCGCCCGCCGCGAGCAGCTCGTCGTGCGAGCCCTGCTCGACGATCGACCCCTGCTCCATGACGAGGATCGTGTCCGCGTCGCGGATCGTCGACAGGCGGTGCGCGATGACGAACGACGTGCGCCCCTCGCGCAGCGCGTTCATCGCCTGCTGGACCAGCACCTCGGTGCGCGTGTCGACCGAGCTCGTCGCCTCGTCGAGCACGAGGATCGCCGGGTCGGCGAGGAACGCACGCGCGATCGTGAGGAGCTGCTTCTCCCCCGCGCTCACGCTCGAGCCCTCGTCGTCGATCACCGTCGCGTACCCGTCGGGCAGCGTGCGCACGAACGGGTCGACGTGCGTCGCACGCGTCGCCGCGAGGAACTCCTCCTCGCCCACGTCGCGCCCGTCGCGCACGCCGTAGCGCAGGTTCTCCTCGATCGTGCCCTTGAAGAGCCACGTGTCCTGCAGGACCATCCCGATGTCGGAGCGCAGGTCGTCGCGCGTCATGTCGCGCGTGTCCACGCCGTCGAGCGCGATCCGGCCCGAGTCGACGTCGTAGAACCGCATGAGCAGGTTGACGAGCGTGGTCTTGCCCGCGCCCGTCGGCCCGACGATCGCGATCGTCTGGCCGGGCTCGACGACCAGGTCGAGGTGCTCGATGAGCGGCGTGTCGGGGCTGTAGGAGAACGACACGTCGTCGAACGCGACGCGGCCGCGCACCGGGTCGACCCGCTTCGCGGGCGACGGGTCCGGCGTCTGCTCCTCGGCGTCGAGCAGGTCGTAGACGCGCTCGGCCGACGCGACGCCCGACTGGAGCAGGTTCATCATCGACGCGATCTGCGTGATGGGCTGCGTGAACTGGCGCGAGTACTGGATGAACGCCTGCACGTCGCCGAGCGTCATGGTGCCCGACGCGACGCGCAGGCCGCCGACGACCGCGACGATCACGTAGTTGAGGTTCGCGATGAAGCCCATCGCCGGCTGGATGGTGCCGGAGATGAACTGCGCCTTGAAGCTCGCGTCGTACAGGGCGCCGTTCTCGCGGTCGAAGTCGTCGATCGCGGCCTGCTGGTGGCCGTAGACCTTGACCAGCGTGTGCCCGGTGTACATCTCCTCGATGTGGGCGTTGAGGCGCCCCGTCGCGGCCCACTGCTGGATGAACTGCGGCTGCGAGCGCTTCGCGATCTGCGCGGTGATCAGCACGGACAGCGGCACCGTCACGAGCGCGACCACCGCGAGCAGCGGTGAGATCCAGAACATCACCCCGAGCACGCCGACCACCGTGAGCACCGACGTCACGAGCTGCGAGAGCGTCTGCGTGAGCGTCTGGGAGATGTTGTCGATGTCGTTCGTCACGCGCGAGAGGATCTCGCCGCGCGGGTTGCGGTCGAAGTACGACAGCGGGAGGCGCCCGAGCTTGGCCTGCACCTCGCCGCGCAGCCGGTAGACCGTGCGCTGCACGACGATCGCCGTGATGCGCCCCTGCAGCCACCCGAACAGGAACGAGCCGACGTAGACCGCGAGCACCCACGCCAGCACGGTCGCGAGCGCCGTGAAGTCGATGCCCTCGCCGGGGACGAGGCCGGGGACGCCCGAGACGAGGTCCGCGACCTGGTCCTGCCCCTGGGCGCGCAGCGCGTCGACGGCCTGGGCCTGCGTCACGCCTGCCGGGAGCTGGGAACCGACGACGCCCGCGAAGATGATGTTCGTCGCGTTGCCGAGGAGCTTGGGCCCCGCGACGGCGAGCGCCACGGACACCACCCCGAGGATCACGACGGCGACGATCGGCACGCGCTCGGGCCGCAGCGACGCGGCGAACCGGCGCAGCGAGCCCTTGAAGTCGAGCGCCTTCTCGCCCGGCACGCCCATGCCGCCCATGGGGCCGTGCCCGCCGCCACCGCGGGGACGTCCGGCGAGCCGGGTCCGAGCGACGTCGCCGCCCTTCGCGGTGGGCGTGTCGGAGCCGGGCGCGGCGTCGGGTGCGGGTGCGTCCGGGCCCGACGGCGCGGGCGTGCGCGAGGCGTCCTGCTCGCCGCTCATGCTGCCTCCTCGATCGAGAGCTGGGAGTAGACGATCTCCTGGTAGGTCTCGTTGGACTCGAGGAGCTCGGCGTGCGTGCCACGGCCGACGATGCGGCCGTGGTCGAGCACGAGGATCTGGTCCGCGCCGCGGATCGTCGCGACGCGCTGCGCGACGACGATCACCGTGGAGCGCCGCGTGCGGGGCGCGAGGGCCGCGCGCAAGCGCGCGTCGGTCGCGTAGTCGAGCGCGGAGAACGAGTCGTCGAACAGGTAGACCGCGGGGTCGCGCACGATCGCGCGGGCGATGGCGAGCCGCTGGCGCTGGCCGCCGGAGAAGTTCGTCCCGCCCTGCGCGACGGGCGCGTCGAGCCCGCCGTCGAGCGCCTCGACGAAGTCGCGGGCCTGGGCGACGTCGAGCGCCTCCCACATCTGGTCCTCGGTCGCGTCGGGCCGCCCGTAGCGGAGGTTGTCCGCGACGGTCCCCGAGAACAGGTAGGCCTTCTGCGGCACGAGGCCCAGGAGCGAGCCGAGGTCCGCGCCCGTGAGGTCGCGCACGTCGGTCCCGTCGATCCGCACGGAGCCGCCCGTGACGTCGAACAGCCGCGGCACGAGGTTGAGCAGCGTCGTCTTGCCGGAGCCGGTCGAGCCGATGATCGCCGTGGTCTGCCCGGGCTCGGCCACGAACGACACGTCGTGGAGCACCGGGTCCTCGGCGCCCGGGTAGCGGAACTCGACGCCGTCGAGCTCGACGCGCCCGGTGCGCGAGGCGAGGGCCACGGGCCGCTCCGGCTCGACCACCGTGGCGGTCGTGCGCAGGACGTCCGTGATGCGCTCGGCGGAGACCGCCGCGCGCGGCACCATCATGAACATCATCGTCGACATCATCACGGCCATGAGGATGTACATGAGGTAGGACAGGAACGCGGTGAGCGCACCGACCTCCATGTCGCCCGCATCGATCTGACGACCGCCGAACCACAGCACCGCGATGCTCGACGCGTTCATGACGAGCATGACGGTCGGGAACATGAGCGCCATGAGCTTGCCCGCCTTGAGCGAGACGTCGAACAGCGCGTCGTTCGCGACGTCGAACCGCTCGGCCTCGCGACGCTCGCGCACGAACGCCCGGATCACGCGGATGCCCGTGATCTGCTCGCGCAGGACGGCGTTGATGCCGTCGATCTTCTTCTGCATCTGCCGGAAGTACGGCACCATCCGCCAGATGATGAGCCCCACGCTCACGCCGAGCACGGGCACGATGACGAGCAGCAGGGCGGAGAGCTCGACGTTCTCCTGGAGCGCCATCACCACGCCGCCGACCAGCATGATCGGCGCCATGACCATGATGGTCAGCGACAGCAGCACGAGCATCTGCACCTGCTGCACGTCGTTCGTGGTGCGCGTGATGAGGGACGGCGCACCGAACTGGCCCATCTCCTGGGCGGAGAAGCGCTGCACGTTGGTGAACAGCCCGGCGCGCACGTCGCGGCCGAACGACATCGCGACCCGCGCGCCGAAGTAGACGGCGGCGACCGCGCACACGACCTGCCCGAGGCTCACGACGAGCATGAGCCCGCCGGTGCGCATGATGTACGCGGTGTCGCCCTGCGTGACGCCCTGGTCGATGATGTCGGCGTTGAGGCTCGGCAGGTACAGCGACGCGAGCGTCGCGAGGAGCTGGAGCACGAGGAGGATGAGGATCGGTGTCAGGTAGGGACGCAACCGCGTCCGCAAGAGGCTGACGAGCATGGGGTTCCTGTCCGGGTGGGGGCTACGGGACGGGCGGTCGGGCCGGGGACGCTCCGGGTGCGTCGGGGCCTCGAACCGGGGACGGAGCCGGGCGAGGGCTGCCGCGGGGCGCGGTGGCCGGGCCCGTCAGGGCGAGGGGTCGGTGGTGACGTCCGCTCCGATGCCGCCCAGGATCAGGTCGGCGAGCTGCACGGCGTCGAGCCTGTCACCGCCCGAGAGGTGCGGCAAGGCGTTTCCGAAGACGAGGGAGAAGACGGCGCGGGCCGCGAGCCCGGGCTCCACGCGCAGCTCCGCGCCGTGGGCGGCGAGCTTGCGCTCGATCGCCCCGACGATCTCGCGCGCGGAGCGCTCGCGCGCGTCGAAGCCCGTCCGGCGGGCGTCCGGGCCGCCCCCGGCGCGCATCCGGCGCACGGCCTCGACGCGGTCGCCGGTCGCGCGGTCGGGCACCGCGTCTCCGCGCGGGCCGGCCGCGCGCTCTGCGGAGTGACGGTGCGGGTCGAGCACCTGGTGCGCGGCGGCGAAGATCCGCATCCCGACGCGCTGCGCCTCGAGCAGGAACTCGACGATGCTCACCACGAGCGGACGCAGCCCGTCGTCGTCCGGGAGCAGGCCGATCGCCGCGACCGCGGGCGCCGGGTCGAGCGAGCGCACGACGGCGGCGTGCAGGATCTCGTCCTTGTCCGCGAACGCGCGGAACAACGTCCCCTCCGCGACGCCCGCGGCGTCGGCGATCTGGCGCGTCGTCACGGCCGCGCCGTGCTCGACGAGCAGCGGGATCGTCGCGGCGGCGATCGCGTCGCGACGTTCCTCGCGCGACAGCGGACGAGCGCGCGTGCGCTCGGGGGCAGGCACGCCGGGCGCTGCCTCGGAGGGCGCGTCGGGCGTCGCCTCGGGTGGCGCGTCGGACGGGAGGGAGACCGGTGTCACGACCTCGACGCTAACTGAGTGAGCACTCACTCTCAACCTCGTCCGCTCATGGCGAACCGGGCGCGGCGGGGTGCGGCGGCGGCCGGACCGGCGAGCCGTGGGTCCTGGCGCGCACGACGGAGCCCCCGCACCAAGAGGGGTGCGGGGGCTCCGTGCGGACGTCGAGGCGCGTCGTCAGTGGCGCGGCGGGAACGACGGCGGTCCGCCCGCGGGCGGCTCGTCGACGGGCGGCTCGTCCGTCGCCGGCGCGTCCTCCACGATCGGCTGCGGGGGCGGCGCGTACTGCGACGGGCCACCCAGCGGGCGCGGTGTCGCGGCGCCCGGCTCCGGCGGTCCGGCACGGTGCTCGCCGGCGCCGCCGGGGTGCTGGCCACGCTCGGTCTGGGGATCGAACGGCAGGCCCGAGCGCGTCCCCGCGCTCGTGGCGTCCGCCGTGGCCGCCTCGGCCTGACGGCGTGCCTCGGCCAGCGCCTCCGACGGGTCGGTGAGCGACGGCACGCCGAACTTCACGCGGTCGCGCTCGCGCTCACGGCGCGCCTCGGCGCTCGCCTCGGCCGCTTCCGCGTCCTGGGCGGGCGTCGCGCCCGGCACTCCCCCGCCGTCGATCCCCGGCACGCCGCCGAAGCCCTTGGCGATGGACCCGAGCGCAGCGGTGAACTCCGTCGGCACGACCCAGAGCTTGCTGGCGCTGCCGTTCGCGATCTGCGGGAGCATCTGCAGGTACTGGTACGCGAGCAGCTTGGGGTCGGCGTCGCCCTCGTGGATGGCGTCGAACACCTGGAGGATCGCGCGCGCCTCGCCCTCCGCCGTGAGGATCTTCGACTGCGCGTCACCCTCGGCCCGGAGGATCGCCGCCTGCTTCTCACCCTCGGCCGTGAGGATCTGCGACTGCTTGACGCCCTCGGCGGTGAGGATGGCCGCACGACGGTCACGCTCGGCGCGCATCTGCTGCTCCATCGATCCCTGGACGCTGGGCGGCGGGTCGATCGACTTGAGCTCGACGCGGTTGACGCGGATGCCCCAGCGGCCGGTCGCCTCGTCGAGGACGCCGCGGAGCTGGCCGTTGATCTGGTCGCGGCTCGTGAGCGTCTGCTCGAGGTCCATCGAGCCGATGACGTTGCGCAGCGTCGTCACGGTGAGCTGCTCGATCGCCGTGATGTAGTTCGCGATCTCGTAGACCGCCGACTTGGGCTCCGTGACCTGGAAGTAGATCACCGTGTCGATACTGACCACGAGGTTGTCCGACGTGATCACGGGCTGCGGCGGGAACGAGACGACCTGCTCGCGCAGGTCGACCGAGGCGCGCACGCGGTCGATGAACGGCACCAGCAGGTGCAGGCCCGGCTCGAGCGTGCGCGAGTACCGGCCCAGGCGCTCGACGATGATCGCGACCGCCTGCGGCACGATGCGCACCGCCTTGACGAGCGCGACGATCACGAAGATCAGGATCAGCGCGAGGACGACGTACGCGAGGATCGTTCCGGGACTGGGGTCGTTCATCGACTACCTCCTGGTCGTCGGCGCGACCGGTCGCCCGGCGGCGCGGTGCGGGTCGTGCCGGTCGGTCACGTCCCGGTCGGGTGCTGCGCGGGCAGCGGCGCGACGACGGCGGTCGCGCCGTCGATCCGCACGACGCGCACCTCCGTCCCCACGGGGATCTGAGGAGCGTCCGGCTCGGTCCGCGCGGTCCAGACCTCGCCGACGAGCTTCACGCGGCCGCCGAACTCGCTCACGCGGTCCACGGCGAGCGCTGTCCGGCCGACGTGGGCCGCGACGTTCGTTTCCGTCAGCGGGACCCGCGAGCGCAGGTGCCGCAGCAGCCACGGCCGCAGCGTGAGGAGCAGGATGACGCTCACGACCGCGAACGTGACGATCTGGAGCCAGAGCGGCCCGCCGGCCGCGTTCACGCCCGCCGCCGCGAGCGAGCCGCCGGCCAGCATGATGAGCACGAGGTCGAGCGAGATGATCTCCACGAGACCGAGGAGCAGCGCCGCTCCGACCCACCACAGCCAGTCCATCTCGACCCCCGTTCCCACGTGCGCGCTTTACGTGTACTTTACCGAATTTCCGCCCGCAGTGCACGCCTCCCGGCGCACCGTCTCCAGGACGAGTACGTCACACGCGCGCGGCGCGCGCCATCCAGCGTCCACCACCGTGCGCGACGAGGAGCGGCATGCCGAAGGCGTCGCTGAGGTTCTCGGCCGTGAGGACCTCCTCGACCGGGCCGGCGCTGTGCACCACCCCGTCCTTGAGCAGGAGCAGGTGCGTGAAGCCCGGCGGGATCTCCTCGACGTGGTGCGTGACGAGCACGAGCACCGGGGACGCCGGGTCGCCCGCGAGCTCGGAGAGCGCGCCGACCAGCTCCTCGCGCCCGCCGAGGTCCAGGCCCGCGGCCGGCTCGTCGAGGAGCAGGAGCTCCGGGTCCGTCATGAGGGACCGCGCGATCTGGGTGCGCTTGCGCTCGCCCTCGGAGAGCGTGCCGAACAGGCGGTCCGCCAGGTGGTCGACGCCGAACGCGGCGAGCAGGTCGCTCGCACGTTCCGCGTCGAACTCCTCGTACTCCTCGCGCCAGCGGCCCGTGACGCCGTACGCGGCCGTCAGGACGACGTCCCGCACCGTCTCGTCGCCCGGGATCTGCTCCGCGAGCGCTGCGGACGCGAGCCCGATGCGCGGCCGGAGCTCGAAGACGTCCACACGCCCCAGGCGCTCGCCCAGGATGTCGGCGGTGCCCGCCGTGGGGTGCATCCGCGCGGACGCGACCTGCAGGAGCGTCGTCTTGCCGGCGCCGTTGCGGCCCAGCACGACCCACCGCTCGCCCTCGTTCACCTGCCAGTCGACCGCGTCGAGGATGGTCTTGGGGTGACGTCGGACGGTGACGCCCTTCAGGTCGAGAACCGCGCTCATGGTCACCGACCCTATAGGTTGGCCGTCGTGGTCTCACACTCGTCCGAGGGTCCGCAGGACGCCTCCGGTCCCGGTTCTGGACCGGGCTCTGCCTCCAGCGCGGGCGCCCTCCCCCGCAGCGCCCTCCTCGCCCTCTGGCTACGTGCGGTGCGCCTCGGCGACGACGACGGTCTGGCCAGCCTGCTCCGCGCGGTGCAGCGCGACGACGAGCCGCACGTCGTGTCCGGGGCGCTGGGCGACCTCCGGCTGGAGGACCTGGCCGGAGCCTGGGCCGGCGACGCGCGCGAGGTCGTCGCGCTCGCCCCGGTCCCCGGCGACGTCACCGGCGTCCCGCCGGAGGCCGCCGCACGCGCGACCGACGCCGGCGAGTGCGTCGTCGTCACGACGTCGTCCGGGTCCTGGGCGCTCGTGCCGGAGGTCACCGAGTTCGGCAGCGACCTCGAGCCGGGCCACCTCGTCACGTGGCACGTGACGTCGGTCGGCCCGTGGAGCACGCGCGTTCTCGGCGCCCTCGGCTCGCTCGCCGAGGCCGAGCGCGACCTGCGCACCGCGCTGCTCCTCGCGACGCGTGCCCTCGACGAGCTCGACGTCGCGCGCTGGCGCGACGACGCCGCCGGGGCCATCGCCGACCTCCGCGCCGGCGGAGCACCGACCTGGCAGCTCCCCGCGACCGTGCCGCCGCGGGCCGTCCAGGTGCTCACCCAGGCGGTCCGCCTGCGCGCCATCGTCGACCTCGCCACCGCCGACGACGGCGGTTCCGTCAACCTCTGGCAGGCCGACCAGCGCTCCACCGCCCTGCGCGAGGTCGACCGCGCCTCCCGCCACGCCGTCGGCGCCGCGACGCTCTGGATCGCCTCCTCCTGATCCGGCCGCCTGGCTGCCCCGCGACGAAGTCGCCCCGGGTCGGCCGCTTTACCCCACCGACACGGGTGCGCAGCGAGTGGAGGCGCCGGTCGGCGACGGCAGCCGTGGAGTGTGACCGCCGCCGGGGGTGGTCGCATCAGTCGGAGAGGTTGTCGGTGACGAGGCGGGATCTGGCCTCGTGGACGCGCAGGGGGTCGGTGGTGCTGGTGGTGGTGGCGGTGCCGGTGACGTCGGTCCAGGTGGGGGTGCCGGTGATGCGGAACTGCCCGGACCAGGTCGTGGTGAGCGTGATCCGGACCTGGTCGGCGGGTTGGTCGTAGGTGTGCGCGACGGTGTGCTGGGGGTAGGCCGCTCCCGGGTCGGTCGTGGAGACCGGGGTGGTGCCGTCACCGTAGTCCCAGGTGAACGAGCGCGGGGTGGCGCGGATCTGTACCGGGATGCCGAGCAGGGTGGTGTCCAGCACCTGTTCGGCGGGCGCGGTGTAGGTGATGGTGGGGACGTTGACCAGTGTCCACCCGTCCGGGGGCTGCACGACGATCGGCGACGGCGCGATCGTCAGGGTACGGAACGCGGACTCGGCGTGGGCGGCCAGGTCTGCGGCCCCGACGCAGGCACCGTCGTCCACGAACTGCCAGCCCGAGACCGCGGTGCGAGACCCGTCGGGGCCGTTGGTCCACGTCTGACGGAACAACGGGTCCATCGCGAACTCGTCCGCCGTGCACTCCTGGGTGTGGTCCACCGGCGTCTGCCCGTCCGGGCATGCCTGTACCAGCCCGGGATACGTCGTAGCCATGTCCCCGTCGAAGCACCGGTAGGCCGGCCCCCGCCGAAACGCCTCCGACGCCGGACCACCACCCGCCCCCGCCGGCACGTACTCCGCGCCGCCCTGAGGCGCCTCGACGAAGGTGCTGACCTGATCATCTTTCGCCTCGCCGCCGAAGATCTCGCCGTCGGCCGTCGCCGGGCAGGTTCCCAGAGCGACTCCCAGCGCAGCAAGCGAGATAGCGCCAACAGTTCTGCACCGCATATTCCTCACGCGCTCATCTCCGAGGCCCCCACGATGTACCACTGGCCTTGCGTAAACACCACGTCAACGTGCAGTCGCGCTGTCACCTCATCGCCCTCAGTTATGACCGCTCCATTGGAGGCGGTGCGAATGTGCGCGCCCTGCACGACGTCGACGATCACCGCACGTCCGCCGGTGAGCGTGTCGACCTCGCCAGCCTCGGCGCTATCAACTGTCGTTTCTGATCCGGAGTAGGAGTCACCGGCGGACCGGATCTCAAGGGCCGTGTCTCGAACTCCGATGCAGAAACCACACGTTTCGGCCCACGTCATCGCATCCCACTCGGCCGTGTCGCCGGTCGCCATGACGTACGGGTACAGCTCGAGGAAGTACTCCGCCGCGGCCGCTGCTCCCTCAGCGTCGTCCCGATCCATCGCCGCCGGGCGCTCGGGCTTCACCGGGCCGGTCTCTGTCGGCGTGGGCTCGGGCGACTCGGACGGCGACGGCGCGACCGGCTCCTCGACCGACGGTGACGCGCCGGGATCGCCGCCACCGGTGCATCCGGCGACCACCCACCCCACGGCGACGACGGCACCCACGGCGAGCGACCGCCGTCGGGCACGGGACAGCACACGAGAACGACGCACGAGACCCCCTGCAGATCGATGCGAACCACGCGCTCACCTCGTCGACGAGGCGAGCGGACTGTCCAGCAACCTAGCGAAACCGCACGACCGGCGGAACCGCTCGTCCCGATCTGTGGACAACCGGCTTTTCCCCGAGGCGGCGCCTCAGGAGCGCGTCGTCACGTACGCGTCGAGGTGCGCGAGGGAGGACGCCATCCCGGCAGCGTGGTCCTCCGGCGAGATGCCCGACGGCACGCCCGTGGCGCGGACGGTGACGCGCGCACCGTCCCCGGCAGGCTCGACGGTCCACGTCATGGTCATGGTGCCGGCGAAGGCCGGGTCGTCGGATGCGAAGTCGACCTGCTGCACGACCTGCCGGTCGGGTTCGAGCGCGACGATCGCGACGTCCACGACGTCGGTCCCCTCGCCGGTCTTGCCGGGGTCGGCGCGCGGGTCGTCGTAGGCGAGGACCATGCGGTAGCTACCGCCGGGGCGGAGGTCGAACCGCTCGAATCGGCCGGTCATGCCGTCGGGCGGGAGCCAGGCGGCGAGCGCGTCCTGGTCGACGAGCGCCCGGTAGACGTCACGGGGCGCGGCGGCGACGAGGCGCGACGCCTCGTCGATCCGGTCGGACCCCGCGGCGGTCACGACTGCCCCAGCACCGTCCGGTAGACCTCGAGCGTGCGGTCCCCGATCGCGTCCCACGCGAAGTGGTCCTCGACCCGCTGCCGCGCGGCGCGGCCCATCTCGGCGGCGCGCTCGGGGTCGCTCACGACCTGGGTCAGCGCGGCCGCGAGGTCCGCGACGAACCGGTCCGGGTCGAGCGGCGTGCCCGTGCCGTCGTCCGCCTGGTCGATGGGCACGAGGAGGCCGGTGACGCCGTCGTCCACGACCTCGGGGATACCGCCCGTGGCGGTCCCGACGACGGGCAGACCGACGGCCATGGCCTCGAGGTTGACGATGCCGAGCGGCTCGTAGACGGACGGGCACACGAACACGGTCGACGCGGCGAGCACCGCGACGAGCTCGGCGCGCGGGAGCATCTGCTCGATCCAGACGACGCCGCCGCGCTCGGCCTGCAGCTCCGCGACGGCACCGCTCACCTCCGCCGCGATCTCGGGCGTGTCCGGGGCGCCGGCGCACAGGACGAGCTGGACGTCCTCGGGCAGCGAGCGCGCGGCGCGCAGCAGGTAGGGCAGGCCCTTCTGCCGCGTGATCCGGCCGACGAACACGACCGCGGGGCGGTCGGGGTCGATCCCGAGGTCGCGCACGACCCGCGCCGCGACGTCGGTCTGCGTCCCCGGCTCGGGGCGCCGCCAGCCGTCGAGGTCGATGCCGTTGT
>JAQSXO010000017.1 GCA_029256625.1 Cellulosimicrobium sp.
GGTGTCGAGCTTCGGCGCTCGCGGCGGGCCGCTGCCGAGAGCGGCGAGCACGGCTTCCAACGGCTCGTCGGCGAGGTGCGCGTACCGCTGCGTCGTGAGCGGGGAGACGTGCCCGAGCAGCTTGCCGACCTCGGCGAGCGAGACGCCACCCTGGATGAGCCACGACGCATAGGTGTGCCGCAGGTCGTGCACGCGCGCGTGCTCGACGCCGGCGTCGGCGAGCGCGCCGACCCAGACCTTGCGGAAGTTCGACTGCTCGAACCGGTGGCCGTCGCTCGTCGTGAGGACGAGCCCGCTCGTGCAGCTGCCCGTCGCGTGGTCGTACCCGCACGTGTCGGCGGTCGGCTCGGGGATCTCGACCCATGACGGGATCGGGACGAACCGACGGCGCTTGCCCTTCGGGTATGGCTTCATCACGCCGCCGCGGTTGTCCCAGACGTCGGCGACTTCGATGACGCGGCGCTCGAGGTCGACGCGGCGGTGGTGCAGGCCGGTCGCCTCGCCCCAGCGCATCCCGGTGCCGACGAGGAGGTCGACGGCGGCGCGCTCGGCGTCGGGCAGCTCGGCGCGGATCGCGTCGACCTCGTCGCGCGTGAGGTACCGCTCGGTGCTGGTCTTGCCGGCGCTGAGTCGCAGCTGTGCGGCGGGGTTCGCGGTGAGGATCTCGGCGTCGACGGCGGCGCGCAGGGACGCGGAGAGCAGGTGAACGATCCGCTGCACGGTCGTCGGCGCGAGGCCGGCTACGCGGAGGTCAGTCGCCCACGCCTTCACGTCGTGCCGCGTGATGTCGATGAGCGGTGTCTTGCCCCAGCGCGGCATGAGGTGGTGGTCGCGGCGGCCGCGGTCGCTGGCGAGCGTTGACGGCTCGACGTTGCGCGACGGCCACCACTCCGCGGCCCAGTCCGCCCACGTGCGCGCCGCGGCGTCGGGCGATCGCCACCCGAGGGCGCGCGACGCGGCCTCTGCCGCCTCGCCGGCGCGCTCGGCAGCCTTCTTGTGCACGAACGGCGAGCCGTCGGCGGTGCGCTTCTTCCCGTCGGCGTCGCGGTAGCGAGCGAGGTAGCGGCCGCTCGAGGTGCGCTCGGTCCAGGCCATCACGCGCTCCGGTCGGAGCGGCGCAGCGGGGTCGGGTAGCCGACCCGGGGGACCTTGCGCAGGATGCGCTGCCAGACCGTGACGACCTCGGCGGCGATGTCGAGCTCGTAGGCGATCGCGCCGGCGTGCGGGCCGACGAGCCGCTCGGCGCGAACGTACTCGATCGGATCGATCAGCAGGCGCGCCGCGTACTCATCAGCGAGCCGCTCGGCGCTCGCGTCGGCGTGCGGGTCTCCGGTCCACGCGTGGTTGTGCCACGCGTGACCGAGCTCGTGCGCGAGCGCGTACTTCTGGACCGTCAACGATCCACGGGAGTTGAGGACGATCGTCCGTGCGTCGCAGTCGTAGTACCCCCTCAGGTTGCTGCCGAGGCGCGGGTCCCACTCGACGTAGAGCCCGCGCTCGGCGGCCACCTCCAACAGCTGCTTCATCTACGGAAGTTCCTCTCGTTGCGCGTCGGCGTCCTCGATCGAGACGTCGGACTCGAGCGCGGCGACGTGCCGCGGGATGTCCGGCCGCCCGATGCTGCCGAACCGCCCTTCGATCACTTCGCCGTCCTCGCGCCGATCCTGCCGCGCCAGGATCAGTTCCGCCTGCTCGAGGATCTCGTGCGGGTAGATCTCGAACGCCGCCGCGAGCTCCGCGACCTGCTTGACCTTGATCTCGCGCTCTGCCTGTAGGACGCGCATGAGCGATCGCTCAGGCATGCCCGACTTCGCCGCGAGCTGTCGAACCGTCAGGCCGGCGATCGCGCGCTCGGCCTGCAGCGCGCGCGCTACCGCTTCATTGATGTCCATATGGACAACGTACATGCCCAGAACCGGCACAGCAATGCCGCGATTGGGTGAACCTTGGGCTTGCGTGATGCCCATTCGGTCACCTACGCTGCCCATATGGACAGCAACCAGTACGCAACGGCGATCGTCAGGGCGATCAACATCGCGTGCGAGGAGTCCGGGATCTCGACCAACGCACTCGCTCTCGCGTCGGGCGTCCCGCGCACCTCGCTCATTCGCAAGCTCAGCGGGCACGGCGACCTGACCGTCAGGGAGACGGCCAACATCGCCGCGGCGCTCGGCGTTCCCATCGCAAGGCTGACGCACGTCAAGGGCGATGACCGTACCCCTGTGGCGGTGTCGGCATGAGCGCCCGGATCACGCGGGCGACCGCGACGAGCCTGCGGACGATCGAGGACTGGTCGCTCGAGCTCTCCGCGGCGATCGCCGCGGGCGACGTCGAGCGCGCAGGCCGCGCGGCCGCGACGATCGCGCAGGCCGTGCACGAGGTGCAGCTCGACGTGGATCCCCGCCGCGACCACTGCGCCGCGCTCACCCTCGTGAACGGTGTCTACTCCGAGGCGCACCGTCCGGCCGCGGCGCGCGAGCTGGACGAGGCGATCGCGCTCCTGGGGGACGACGTCGACGAGCCGGTGCCGTTCGTGCCGGCCGCCGAGCCCCTGACCAACGACGCCGCCCTCGCAGCGGCCAACGAGGGCGCTCGCCGCGCGTTTTGCCTGCGGTGCGAGCGCGGGCACGACGGCGAGTGCACCGGCCCGCTGCCGGGCGGTGCCCGATGACCGCCCGCGGGCTGACGCCGGCGGCGCAGCTCCCGTCCCGGCCGGTCCGCCTCACGGTCGAGGAAGCCGCGGAGGAGGGGCGCAAGCACCCCGAGACGATCCGCGACGCGTGCCGCTCGGGCGAGCTCCACGGCTCGCAGCGCACCAAGCGCGGCCGCTGGACCGTCGAGGCGCCGTGCCTCGCGGCGTGGCTCGCCGGCGACGAGTGCGAGCACCAGCGCGCCGCGGCGACGTCGTCTGTCGTCCCGTTCCGGCGCCGTCGCGCCTGACCCACCCCGCTTGACCCTCGCGGCGCTCCGGCCGCGTGGCTTCGTGCACCCCAGGAAGGACCGAACGTGTCTGAGTTCATGTGGCTCCTGTGGATCTTCGCCGCGGCGCTCGTCGCCGGCGCCGTGATCACCCTCGTCGCCTACGGCGCCGGCATCGCCGCGGGCGTGTTCGTCGAGACCTACCACGCGCACCGGGTGCGCCACCGCCGGGCGTGGGTCCGACGCGCGATCGAGCGAGGCGAGCGCGCCGTCGTGCGCGAGCTCGCAGCGCCTCGCCCGGGCCCGCAGCGGCTGTCCGCGCTGCCGCCCCTGCCCACCGGCACGGCGCTCGCGGCCCGTGCGTGCCCCTCGCCGTCGGGCACGGTGCTCCGGTTCGAGCGGGACCGTGCCGGTCTCACGGTCGTGGCCGACGCGGCGCACGAGGAGCGGACGTGACGGGCGTCCGCGGGATCGACCAGCACAAGGACAACCTCGCCCAGCTGCGGGCGACGGGCGTGCTCGTCGACGCCCCGCGCGGCCGGTGCCCCACGCACGACATCCGCCTGACCTCGGCCGGCACGTGCGGGTCGTGCCACGGCAACCACCACGCAGGCGAGCACGGCCCCGACGAGAACGGCGTCCGCCACCCCGAGCGCACGTGCGGGCACTGCTACCCGACCCCTGTCCCCGCGATCACCCACCAGCCCTACGCAGAGAGGACCTCGCGATGAGCGAGACCAACGACCAGACCACGACCCCGGCGCCGTTCGAGCGTCAGGTGAGCCACCTCCGCCAGTGGCGCCACACCGTCGCGGCGAGCCTCCGCCGCCTCGAGGACGACGAGATCAACCTGCAGGCGAAGCTCGACAAGATCAGCGACCGCATCGACGCGGACCGGGCGCTGATCGCCGAGCTCGACGCCGCCGTCGCTCTCCTCGAGGGGCAGGGCCGATGAGCGAGACGATCGACCAGACCATGCCGGAGTCGAGGGCGCTCGCCGGGCTCGACGAGCTGCTCCCGCCCGGAGCCGCCCAGCAGGTGCGAGCCGAGCACGACGCCGTCGTCGGCACGCTGCAGGCGCTCCTCGCGGAGGCGCGCCAGGACGCCGACCGCGCGACCGAGGCCGCGGCTGCGGAGGGTCAGCGCGCCGATGCGCTCGCCGCCGAGCTCGAGGCCGAGAGGGCGAACCACCTCGCGGCGTACCAGCGCGCGGCGGCGAACGGCGCCGCGTCCCTCGCGCAGCGACCGGTCACGGACGCGGTTCGCGAGATCGTCGACGCCGCCTCCGCCGTCATCGAGGCGGGTCGCGGCGCGCCGGGCGCGATGGATCGTCGCAAGCGACTCGAGCGCTCCCTCGCGGCCGCGGGCGGGCCCCTGGCGGTCGTGATCTCATCCGCGCGCTGGACCGACCGGTACGGCCGCGTCGGTGCCGTCGACGCGCTCGACGCCCTCCTCGTCGCCGTGCGCGCCCTGCCCGCCGAGGAGGCGCACCGTGGCTGAGGTCATCAAGCGCCCGCGGGTCGTCGTCGAGAAGGTGGAGCGCGGGCACCGTCACGTGATGTGGATCGCGCGCTGCGAGCACTGCCCGTGGGGCGTCGGCCCGTCGGGCAAGTCCTACCTCGAGGAGTCCGAGGCGCGCCCGCACCGCGCGAAGCACCGCGCCGGCGAAGCGCCCGCGTGCGACGTCGCAGTCGTGCTGACCGAGTCCGGTGAGGACTGGACGTGGACGTGCGGGTGTGGCGCGTCGGTGCCCGGCGGGTGGCACGGCTCGCCGTTCGAGCACGCGGCCGCCGTCGCCGCGCTCGACGCGATCGCGCACGGCCACCGCGGGCCGATCACGTGGCCCGAGCGGCTCCCGGTCGCCGTCGTGCAGGCCGCGGACAAGTACGTCGACGCGCGCCGCGCCGAGCTCGAGGCCGACTACCTCGCCGCGAAGCTCCGGAGGGCCGCGTGATGCGCACCGACGGAACGGTCGTCGCCGGCGGCGTCGTCAGCACCGATCGCGCACTCGGGCTCCCCACGGAGGAACGCGAGGACCGTGACGCGGTGCGCGCCCGCATGGAAGCCAAGCGCACCCGCCCGACCACGTCCCCGTTCGCCGGCCAGTCGATCGCCGGCGCCGAGGCCGCCTACGGCACGCGCTCGGACGTCGACCCCCGGACCGAGGAGCGGTTCGTGACCCCCGAACTGGACGAAGCTCCCCGGCGCCGCCGACCGAACTATCAGCCCGACGACGTCGAGACGATCCGGCGCCTCTACGGCGAGGGGCGCACGCAGCAGGAGATCGCCGAGCACCTCGGAGGTGCGGCCGGGGGATGGCACCAGCGACGCGTCTCCAAGGTCATGAAGCTCAACGCGATCGAGGCCCGACCCCGCGGCCGCCGCGGGGCGCCGGGCGTGCCGCCCGAGGCCGACGAGCGCACCTGCGCGGAGTGCGGCGACCTCGTGGGCCACCTGTCGGCACGCGACTGGTGCGACGCCTGCGAGCTCGACGACGCGACCGCGAACCGACCCGCCACGCCCGCACCCCTGGCGATCCTCGAGACCCCCGCGGCGCTCGCGGCCGTGCCCTCGCCCACCCTGCTCGAGCACCCCGACGTGCGCGCGCTCCTCGCCGCGCTCGCGGACGCACTAGACACCTCCGCCGAGGTCGTGTTCGCCGACGTCCGCAACGCGACGGACCGCCTGCGCGCGCGCTCGGTCGCGAACCGCCGCACCGCGGCGGCGACCCGGGGGAGGACCGCGTGAGCGCCCCGCAGATCAACCGGCAGGCCGTCGGCCGCAAGCCCTACGACCCCCAGGACTGGGCGGCCGCCGGGTCGTGCCGGCGCGACGACGTCGACCCCGAGCTGTTCTTCCACCCCGAGGGCGAGACCGGCAAGGCGCGCCAGGACCGCGTGGTGGCCGCCAAGGCGGTCTGCGCCGACTGCCCCGTCCTCGCGACCTGCCTCGAGTACGCGCTCGCCCGCGGCGAGCAGTACGGCGTGTGGGGTGGCACGGGCGAGGAGGAGCGCGCCGAGCTGCGTCGCGTCGAGCGGCTGCGCCGTCGCCGAGTTCGGGTCGCGTCGTGAGCGCCGAGGAGACCGCGAAGGTCAACCTCTGGTGCCACGTCTGCCGACGCTTCGTCGAGCACCACGCGGCCTACGTCGACGCGCGCAGGGGCTCCGCGCGCGTGCTGTACGTGACGCCCGCGGTCCTCGCGAAGCACCGCGCGACGCACGAGACCCCGGGGGAGGCGTCGTGATCTGGCACCGCCTCCGAGGTCACGCGATCGCGCCGTACCGGGTCGTCGTCTCGTTCGGCAGCCCGTGGCGCTGGAGCTGCTCGTGCGGCAAGACGTGGGGAGGCCGCTCGTGAGCGCGATCTTCGACGCCGCGGTCGAGCAGTACCACCGGGTCCGTGCCGAGTTCGAGCTCTACCGCGAGCAGCAGTACGCGGCCGCGGTCGAGGCGTGCAACACGGTCCTGCTCAACCGTGAGGGGCGCGCGGCCGGGATCGACGAGTTCGCGCTGTTCAAGGGGCGTCGCGACCACGCCGAGCGGTGGGCGTCCGAGGAGCTCGTCGGCTGGTGGCGCGAGCACGGGCGCATGACGTTCGCGGACTTCGAGCGGCAGTACCTCGAGCGGATGTGGGGTGAGGTCGCGTGACCGCCGACGACCTACTGCAGCCGATGCCGTACTCGCCCGACTGCGCCCAGGGCAAGCACCGCGCGTGCGCCGGCACGGCGTGGGACTTCGACGCCGACGAGCTCGTCGCGTGCGCGTGCGGGTGCCACACCGAGCCTGAAGCGGTGGCCGCGTGACCGTCGTCGTGCTCGAGATCCCCGGCGCCCGCTTCCCGGGCAAACCGCTCAACGTCAACGACCTGCGCGGCCAGACGAAGCACCTCTCCCGGCTCGTGAAGCCGTGGCGGCAGCTCGGCGCCGTCCTCGGCCGTGACCGCCGCTTCCCGCACCCGATCACTGTCCCCGTCCGCGTGTGGGCGGAGTTCCGGTTCCCGACCAACCACCAGCGCGACACCCCGAACCTCTACCCGGCCGTCAAGGCGCTCGGCGACGGCCTGCAGGACGCCGGCGTGCTCGTCGGCGACCACGACGGCGTCGTCGAGGGCCCCTGGCTCAAGCGCACCTACCCGAACGGCCCGACCCAACTGCGCCTCGTCCTCGTCCCGCTCACCCCGTCCACGCTCGGCACGCCCTACCTCGAGGAGAACCCAGCATGACGACCACCCTGCCCAGGACCGCGCACCGCCGCGCGACCGTCCCCGACCCGGCGCGCCTGCTCGGCCCGCGTGGGCGCGTGAGCTACGACGACGACACCTGCGACCGGTGCAAGCAGCTCCTGGACGACTGCGTGTGCGACGACGACGGCCTCGACGTCGAGATCCTGCACCTCCTGATCGGCGCCGAGCTCGACGCGATCCGCGACGACGTCGCCGGCATGCGTGCCGACCTCGCCGAGATCCGCGCCGCCGCCCGCGTCGAGTCGTTCCTCGCCTCGATCGAGACCAGCCTCTACCTGACCACCGCGCTCGAGTACGAGCTCACCGAGGCAGACGTCGTCGCGATCGCCGCTCGCGCCCTCCACCTCGGCCGCCCCGGCGGCATCGCGCGCCCCGACGAGGCGCTCGGCCTCGCCCTCGCCGCGCTCCGCGGCTGGACCCACCGCCAGGCGCTCGCGGCCGGACGTGCCCGATGACCGGCCGCACGCTCACGTCGGCCGAGCTCGACGAGCTCCCGCTCGGCGCCCGCGTCGGCTTCACCGATGGTCGCGGGCTCCCGGGTGCGGCCGTCAAGGTCGGCACCCGCCCGTCGTCGGGCGCGGAGACGTTCTCGATCACCGGCCCGACGCTCGTCTCGTCGTTCGCCGTCGCGCAGGCCGGCGCCGTGCTCCTCGAGCCTGCGCAACCTGGACCTACGACGCCCGAGGTCCAGGTTGCGCCCGCAACCTTGACGACGCCGGCCGAGGTCGACACGCTCCCGGCGCGCGCTGTCGTCCGTGACGCCGCCGGCACCGTCGCCGAGAACGCCGGCGGGCCGTACCCCTGGCTCACGACCGGGTTCTCCGAGTCCTGGCCGTCCGAGGCATTCACCTACCCGGTCACCGTCCTGTGGCCGATCACCGCTCACCCGGAAGGAACCCTCTGATGACCAACACCACGACCGACCGCGCCGAGGTCTTCACCGACGAGCAGCGTCGGCGCGCCAACGCGCTCACCGCCGCACGTGCCACGCTCGCCAAGACCGGCTTCGCGAGCGGCGAGATCGACGCCCCGGTGGCCGAGATCATCGACCTCGCCGAGTACATCATCAGCGGCACGCACCCTCTCGACCGGTACGACGAGACGGAGAGCGTCCGGACGGAGACCGTCGACGAGCGGGCCGAGGAGACGGCGACGCGTGCCGACGACTGACACGCTCCACGCCGGCGCTCGCGGCGAGGCGGGCCGGGTAGACCACGCGGTCGTCCCGGCCCGCCGGCCGCGGCGCGGGCAGAAGCTCACGATCCCGGCCCGCGCGATGACCTACGTCGTCGTGTGGGACGGCCTCGGCGTCGTCAAGGTCGGACGCGCGTGGAAGCGGCACCGGCTCGCCGGCCTCACCGACTCGGGCGGGCGCGTGGCGATCCTCGAGTGGGACACCGAGGACGTCGTCGAGTGGGCGGTGCTGACGATGCTGCGCGCGCACCCCGAGCTCGTCGCGCCGGCGTTCGCGTCCGCCGAGGAGTCGCTCGAGCTCCTGCCGCACGGCCGCGGGTGGACTGAGTGCTTCCGCTTCGACCCGGGCGAGTGGCTGGCCGTCCGGGACCTGATCTTCCGAGGACTGGTGAATGGTGACCGAATCCAGGCGCGACGCGAGCGCGCCGCCGTCGTCGACGCACGGGCTGACGAGGCTGCTCACGGACCCGGTGCTCCTGGCGCTCCCGGAGCGGACGAAGCTGACGGCGCTCGGGCTGTGGCAGCAGCACGTCGACCGGCAGGGGACGGGACCGGCGGACCCGACGATGGTGCGCGAGTCGGTCTGGTCGCACGCGCCGACGGTGACCGACGACGACGTCCTGGGCGACCTCATGGTGCTCGGCGACGCGGGCTGGCTGGCGCTCGTCGACGGCCCGCGCGGCACCCTGCTGCTCCGCCTCGCGGGCTGGCCTTCCATCGACCCGGAACCGTCACCAACGACCCAACTCGGACATTCGACCCAGGGAGTAGTAGGAGAGAAGGAAGGAAGGGAGGAGAGGGGTGGGGGAGCGGAGGCGGCGCCCGCCCAGCCTGCCCCGACCGTGCCCGTCCCGCTCTCGTCCACCCTGTCCGCCCTCGCCGACCAGCCCGAGCCCGCGCCGTGGTGCTCCCGTCACCAGCCGTGGGGAACCGACGACCCGTGTGGTCCCTGTGGGAGTGCCCGCAAGCGGCACGAGCTCTGGAAGCGCGCCATCAAGGAGAAGACCCCGTGAGCAAGCACCGCACCGAGACGATCCGCACGACCGAGCAGCTCATCGCCGACCGGATCCGCGACCGCGTCCACGAGCTGACCGCCCCGCACACGACCGACGTCGTGCAGTGGGTGGTGTCCCACGACCGGACGCACATGGTCCCCAAGGTCACGCGGATCGAGCACCCCTCGCTGCTGCACCAGCTCCGCGCGGACGTGTCCCGCTCGACGGCCGGCGCGGCGTCCCGTGGCCCGTCGTCGCGCCCGACCGCGAACCTCGAGACGATCGCCGTCATCGAGCTCGTGCAGCGCGAGTCCCGGCACTGGCTCTGGTCCATCGACCGTGCCCGGGTCGAGCGCCCCGACATGGTCGTCGTCGTGGGCCGGTTGTGGCGCCTGGCCGACCTCGCCTCGACCCTCGACCGGGACGACCTCGTCGAGCTCGACCGCTCGGTGACGACATGGTGGGTCCGGGCCCGCATCGCGACGACGTGGGGCGACCCGCCGCTGCGCCCGCACGTGCCGTGCTCGGAGTGCAGTGCCGTCGGCGGGATCCGGGTGACGCTCGTCCCGACGACGGCTGCGTGCATCGAGTGCGGCGCGACATGGGACCGCTCGACGATCGGCGCGCTCGGCGACCACGTGCGCATGCTCCTCGAGGCGCCCGTCGACGTCGTCGCCGAGGCGCTGCGCCGCGGCGAGTCCGTCGGCGTCGGCCTGCCCGTCGACGTCGACGCGCTCCCGTCGGTTCTGGGAGGGTTGATCTCATGACCGAGGACACCGTCGCGCTGCTCGTCATCGTGCTGTCCGTGGCGATCGTCGTCACGGCCGTTGCCGTCACCGACGTCCTCGCCCCGGCGTGGGAGTGGGTCAAGGACGCGTCCGACCGCCTGACGTCGCTCATGTTCGGCGGCGAGCGGAACCGGGCGCGCTTCAACGAGTGGGCGAACCGGTGGATCCCGTGACCGGGACCGCTCGCTTCGACGGCGAGCCCCCGGGGTGGGATGACCGCAAGGCGCTCGCGGACGTGTGGCAGGACCACGCACCGCTCCCGCCGGACGGTCTGTCCGAGGACGTCTATCGCGCGCTCATCGCCGTTGCGCGATGGGGTTTCGACCGGGGCCTGGACCAGGCGGCGCCCTGATCCACGACACGCGCGGCCCGACGTTGCGAAGGGCCACGTCAACCGCGTAGTGTCTCCACCGGTGGCACTGTCGTGCCCAGAACCCGAGCCCCGGCCCGCACCTCTTGCGGCCGGGGCTTCGTGCTACCCGGGACCGGAGCATCCCGGGTACGGCCGGCGCCGTCGGGCACGCGAACGCGCGCCGGCCCCCACTCTCCTCCCGCCGTCGTCCTGGACCGTGCGTCACACAGACCACGGGATCTCGGCACGGGTTACCGACGACGGCGGGAGGAACAACATGCCCCACAGGACCAGGTCCAAGCGGCGCCGGTACGGCTACGCTCACCAGGTCGCCCGCAAGAATTGGACCAGGCTCCTGCCCCTGCCGTGCACGGTGTGCGGGCGTGAGGTCACCGCGGCCATGCGGTGGGACCTCGACCACAACGACGCCGGTACCGGCTACCTCGGCCCGGCCCACCGCGGGTGCAACCGATCGAAGGGCGCGCGCAAGGGCAACAGGATGCGAGGCAAGCGCGCGAAGCGACGCGAACCGCTGCGACGCCTCGAGCTCTGACCGCGCGCGACGCGCTCGGATTTTTGCGGCGGCGCCGGGACCAAGACCCCGCAGTCCACAAGTTTTCACACACGGATCGTGCGAAGTTTCGACCCCTCGGCCGAGTTCGGGCGGTGTTCGCCCAGGTCAGGGCGTTTCCGGCGGTGTGAGGAGGAAGCGTGGCCCAGGGGACGTGCTCGGTGTGCGGGCGGGCGATCCGCCTCACGAAGCGCAGCTCGCCGACGCCGACGCACCGTGCGTGCCGCCGGCGGAAGGCGGCGCCGGCGCTCGCGGCCCCGACGTCGACGCGGCTTCGCGAGCACCTGGCGGCCGCGGCCGCGGCGGACCCCGCGGTCGAGGTGCTCGTCGTCGAGGCGTGTCGGATCGCTGACCGGCTCGACGAGATCGACCGGATCGTCACAGGCAAGGCCGAGTGGATCCAGCTCATGCACTTCCGCCTCGGCAACGGCGAGGAGCAGAAGGTCTACGTCTCGCTCGACAGCGTGCTGTCCGAGGCACGCCAGCAGGTGACCGCGCTCAAGGGAGTCCTCGCGCAGCTGGGCGTCGGCAAGGCCGTCCTCGCGCCCGCCGACGATCCAGGGAAGGCGGGTGACCCTGTTGACGAGATCGCAGCCCGTCGCGCTGCTCGGGGAGGCGCCACCTCGCGTCTTGGTCAAGCCGGCCGGAGTCCGGGCTAGCTCGGCCCGCGACGTCGCGGACCTGTCGGCGCAGTTCGGCGTCTACCTCGACGGCTGGCAGGAGGCGATCCTCGAGGCGGCGCAGGGCGAGCGCGCCGACGCGACGTGGGCGGCCAAGCGCGTTGGGGTCACGGTGCCTCGCCAGAACGGCAAGTCGCAGCTCATGGTCGCGCGCATCCTGGCCGGGGCGCTGCTGTTCGGCGAGAAGAAGATCGTCGTCAGCGCGCACCAGCAGGACACCGCGCGCGAGGCGTTCGCGAAGCTCATGGAGATCATCGAGGCGGACGAGAACGTCGCGCTGCGCCTGCGCGTGAAGGCCGTCATGAACGCGATCAACCGCGAGACGGTCACCTTCAAGACGGGCGCCAAGGTCCAGTTCAAGGCGCGCTCCGGCGCCGCCGGCAAGGGGTTCTCCTCGGACTGCCTGCTGCTGGACGAGGCGCAGATCCTCGGCTCACGGGCCTGGACCTCGATCAACTCGACCATGTCCGCCATGCCGAACCCGCAGGTGTGGTTGCTCGGCACGACCCCGCAGGACGAGGACGACTCGTTCGCGTTCGACGCGGTGCGGCGCTCGGCCGTGCAGGGTCGCTCGACGAACGCGGCTTGGTGCGAGTGGGGCGTCGACGTCGAGTCCGCGGAGTACGAGGCCGCGCGCGCCGACCTCGAGGCGCGGCGGTGGACGCCCGCCGTGGAGTACCTGTGCTGGTCGGGGAACCCGGCCTGGAACACGCGCATCAACCACGAGGTCGTCACGGGCGAGTTCGAGACCTACGACCCGGAGAAGTTCGCGCAGGACCGCCTCGGCATCTGGCGCGACGAGACCGCCGGCGTGCTCATCATGCCGCGCTGGCCTGAGCTCGTCGCGAAGCGCCCCGCCGGCGCGAAGGCGATCGCGCTCGGGGTGGCCGGCGACCGCGACCACGCGTGGCTCTCCCTCGGCGCCGTCCTCGGCGGCGAGAAGCCGCACCTCGGGTCGGTGCTGCGCTCGCCGACGCGCGAGCGCGCGAAGTTCGTTGCCGAGGTCGCGCGGATACAGGCCGAGCAGGGCGTGCCCGTCGTCGTGGACGGCGGCGGGCCGGCCGCCGTCGTGATCCCGTACCTCGAGGCGGCCGGCGTCATCGTCACGCGCCTCGACCTGCCGGGCTACGTGCAGGCGTGCGACGACCTGGCCCAGGCCGTCGACGAGGGCGCCATCGAGCACGGCGGGTACGACGAGCTCGACGCGGCCGTCGCGGCCGCCGACTGGCGCGACATCGGCGACAAGCGCGCGTTCGCCCGCAAGTCCGGCGACATCTCCTCGCTCGAGGCCGTCGCGTGCGCGCTCACCGCGACCCGCGAGGTCGCCAGCTACGACGTCCTGTCCTCGATCCTGTGAAGGGGGTCCCCGTGAAGCGACGACTCACCCGCGGCCAGAGCGCCGTCCTGCTCATGGCCGTCGGCGTCGCCGCGATCGGCGTCGGCGTCTGCCTCGTCGCCGGTCTCGGCGTCGCCCTGATCGTCACCGGCGCCCTCGCCGCCGGCCTCGCGCTGCTCGTCGGGTGGCAGTGATGGGGTGGCTCAGCAGCGGTGCCGAGAAGCGGTCGGGCGCGGCCGACGTCGACGACATGCCGTCGACGCGCGTCGTCACGCCCGACACCGCGACCTACCTCGCCCCGGTGTTCTCGTCGATCCGCGCGATCGTCGACTACGTCTCGACGCTCCCGCTCGACTTCTACCGGCGCGAGCCCGACGGCACGCGGTCCGCGATCGCCACGCCCGAGCTGTTCCGCAACATCGATGACGAGTACGGCATCGAGAACTGGATCGGGCAGGGGATCTACTCGACCGTCACGCGCGGCAACGCCGTCGGGCGCATCACCGCGACGTCGGGCTACAACGGCGCCCGCGTCCTGCCGACGATGATCGAGTGGGCCAAGGACTGGTCCGCGCTCGACGACCGGGCGCTGGACCCGTGGTGGCACCTCGACGGGCGTCCCGCCTCGCCCTCGACCGTCGCGCACGTCCCCTGGCTCGTGCCGCAAGGGCGACGTCTCGGGCTCTCCCCGATCCAGCACTTCGCGACGCTCGTCGCGGCCGGCCTCTCGGCTCAGGAGTACGCCGACGTCAAGCGCGGCGGCGGCATCCCGCCGTCGATCCTCAAGAACGTCATGCAGGTGCTCGACCCCAAGGCCGCCGAGAAGGTGCGCGACCGCGCCGCGGTGTCGTTCGCGTCCGGCAAGCCGTTCGTGACCGGCAAGGACTGGGACCTGTCGATCGTGTCCATCCCGCCGGCGCAGGCCCAGTTCATCGAGACCCTCAAGCTCTCCGCGACGCAGATCGCCGCGATCTACGGCATCGACCCGCGCGAGGTCGGCGGCGGCGCCTCGGACTCCCTCACGTACACCAACGACGAGTCCCGGGCCCGCAACCGGGCACACAACATGCGCCCGTACATCGTCCGGTTCGAGCAGGCGATCGCCCGGTGGCTGCCCGGCGGGCAGGCCGTGCGCCTGGACGTCGGCGAGACGATCCGCGCCGACATCAAGACCCAGACGGAGATCGTCGGCTCGAAGCTCAAGGACGGCCGCCTGTCCCTCAACGAGGCGCTCGCCCTCGAAGGTCGCCCCCCGGTCGCGGGCGGCGACTACCGCAACATCCCCCGGTCTCTCACCGAGCCGGTCAACCGTGAAGGAGTGGACGCATGAGCGACACCGCGGAGCGTCGGTTCACCTCGACCCTCGTCGAGGCCCGGGCCGGGAGCACCGACAAGCGCACCATCGGCGGGTACGCCGCCAAGTTCGACAAGGTCTCGCGCAACCTCGGCGGGTTCGTCGAGCGCATCGACCGCGGGTTCTTCGCCAAGTCCCGCGGCGACGGCTGGCCCGAGGTCGTCGCACGCTACAACCACGACGACAACCAGCTGCTCGGCACCACCCGTGCCGGCACGCTGCGCCTGGCGACCGACGACGTCGGCCTGGCCTACGAGGTCGACACCCCGCAGGCCCGCGCCGACGTCTACGAGCTCGTGCAGCGCGGCGACGTCGCACAGTCCTCGTTCGCGTTCGTCGCGTTCGAGGACGACTGGACGCAGACCGACCAGGGGTTCCCCCTGCGCACCCTCGTCTCCGGCCGCCTGCTCGACGTCGCGCCCGTCAACACCCCCGCCTACGAGGACACCTCGGTCGACGCCCGCTCGCTCGCGAGCCAGGCGCGCACCATCGCCGGCGCCCTCGTCGGGCCCGCGGCCGCGCTCGAGTCCCTCGCCCGCAAGTTCGACGCACCCCTCGACGAGGTCCGGGCGCTCGCGGCCGAGGACGACCTGCGCAAGTTCTTCGCTCGCACCGACAAGGCGCCCGAGGGCACCCGGTCCGCGCACGCCGTCCTGGCGCTCGCGCTGTCCAAGGCCCGCTGACGCAGACCACCGGCCCGCGCGGGCAGGGCGCCACCCACCCGCGCGGACGGTCAGCACCACCTCGCACGATCCGGCAGGGCCACCCCCACCGGGACACCCGCACGTACCTACTCGTCCCGGAAAGGGGACTGCCATGAGCACGATCGCCAACCAGCTGATGGAGCGCCGCGCGGCGCTCGCGAAGGAGGCCCAGGACGTCGCGCAGCGCGCGATCTCCGAGAGCCGCGACCTCACGGTCGAGGAGAAGACGAAGGTCGACCAGATCTTCGCGGAGGTCGACGCGCTCGAGGGCCGCGCCAAGGCGTTCCTCGAGGGCGAGCAGCGCGCGAAGGACCTCGAGGAGTCGTTCCGCAAGGTCCACGGCGACGCGCCCGCCGACCAGCGCGCCGCCGGGGACGGCGAGTTCGGCAAGTGGGTGCGCGAGTCGCGCGCCGGCGACGGCTACGACGTCCGCCTCGAGTCCCGTGCGATGTCGGCCGCCGGCGGCACCGGCAAGGCCGGCGTCCACTCCCAGCTGTGGGAGTACGCCGTCGAGACGTCCGAGATCCTCGGGTACGCCACGCTCATGACGACCGCGGACGGGAACACCATCCCCATGCCGCGCGCCACGGTGCACGCCGAGCCCGACGACGAGGACATCGCCGCCAACGGCGCGATCACGGCCTCGGACTCGACGCTCGGCACGGTCGACCTGGCCGTCTCCAAGCGCGGCTACAAGACCGAGGTCCCGAACGAGCTCCTGCAGGACGCGACGTTCGACGTCGAGGGGTACATCGCCCGCAACGCCGGCCGTCAGCTCGGGCTCAACGTCTCGCAGGCGGCCGCGGCCGCCGCCAAGGCCGGGTTCACCGTCGCCGGCGTCACCACGCCCGCGGGCGTGCTCACCGGCCTCGGCACGCAGTCCACGATCGGGCAGGGCACGGACCTGCTCGTGGACCTGTTCTACTCGGTCATCGCGCCCTACCGCGCGTCGACCAAGTGCGCGTTCGGCCTGTCCGACGGCGCGGCCGCGGTCGTCCGCAAGCTCAAGACCGACGACGGCAAGCCCGTGTGGGAGCCGTCGCTCATCGCCGGGCAGCCGGACCTCGTCCTCGGCAAGCCGGTGTTCGTCGAGCCCGAGTTCGACGCGTTCGCCGCGTCGAAGAAGCCGATCTGGTTCGGCGACTGGTCGGCGCTCACCGTCCGCATCGCCGGCGGCCTGCGGTTCGAGCGGTCCGCCGAGGCCGGGTTCGGCAACGACCAGACCGTGTTCCGGGCCCTGGTCCGCCGCGGCGCGGTGGCCCTGGACCCGAACGCCGTGAAGTTCCTGGCCACGCCGGCCGCGTGACCAACCGCCGGGGGCGCCCACAGCGGCGCCCCCGGCCCCCACGACGACCGGAAGGGGTCGACATGAAGGTCCTGATCAAGGTGCAGCCGCAGGGGCTCTACAACGGCCAGGTGGTGCACGCCAAGAAGGGCGAGGTCGCCGACCTGCCCGACGAGCTCGCCGACGGCCTCGTGCGCGGCGGCCTCGCCGAGCCCGTCGACGACGAGCCGCCAACCGAGCCCGAGCCGCCCAAGTCGCCCGTCGAGCCCGAGCCGCCCGTCGA
The DNA here is from genome assembly GCA_029256625.1 of Cellulosimicrobium sp. Taxonomy (GTDB): domain Bacteria; phylum Actinomycetota; class Actinomycetes; order Actinomycetales; family Cellulomonadaceae; genus Cellulosimicrobium. The sequence goes on from JAQSXO010000017.1 coordinate 16,704, forward strand.
GACGGCGACGGTCACCGAGCTCGCGGCCGAGACGGCGACGGTCACCGAGCTCGCGGCCGAGACGGCGACGGTCACCGAGCTCGCGGCCGAGACCGCCACGGCGCCCGAGCCCGCGGCCGAGACCGCGAAGGTCGAGGAGCCCCAGGCCGAGAAGCGCACCGGCCGTCGGACCCGCAGCGCGTCCGGAGCCTGACGTGGCCGTCACCGCGGGCGACCTGCTCGAGCTCGCGCGTGCCGGCGAGGCGGACCAGGCGCTCGCGGAGCGATGCGTCGCCCTCGCCTCGAGCTACGTCGCCAAGTACCGACAGGAGCAGGACCCGGACGGGACGGTCGCCGTACCGCCCCACGTCGTCGACAACGCCGAGCTCTCGTGCGCCGAGGACATCTTCACCAGGTCCAAGTCGCAGAACGGCGTGATCCTCGAGAGCTTCCAGCCCGGCTACGACCAGCAGGTCGAGCTCGCGCGGGTCCTGACCGACGCGGGCCTGCCGACCGAGGCCGAGGTGCCCGAGCGGTACACGCCCCCGGTGCGGTACGCGCTCGCGTCCTCGCCATGGATCGAGTCTGGGCAGACCCTCGGCTCGTGGCGCGCGCACTTCCGGGTGGTGTGCGTCGTCGCGCCGGGTACCAACGAGACCGAGATGACGGAGCTCGGCGCGATGGTCCGTGACGTGATCCGCGCGCTGCGCGGTACGCGGTTCACGGTCACCGCCCAGGCCGTCGACGAGCCGGGCGAGATCGCCACCGGCGCGGGCACCACGCTCGGCGCCGCAGTCAACGTCGTCACGGCCCTGAGCCGTGCTGAGTTCTTCGAGGAGTAGGCATGGCAACTACACGCGTCAACGGGCGGGACCTGGTCCTGTTCATCGACGGTATCGACCGGTCGGACGAGACGACCTCGGTCGCGCTCAACTACGGCACCCGCCAGACGTTCGGGGACATGCGTGGCACGAAGCCCAAGCGTCTCGACATGACCATTGCCCAGGAGCTCGCGGCCGCGTCGCTGTACCGGATCGCGATCGCGGGCGACCCGGACCCGCTGACCGGGCTCCTCAAGCCGCTCGGGAACGCGGCCGCGTCGGCCACGCAGCCGCACTACACGTTCAACGTCACCCCCGGCGGGATCTCCGGTGACACGTTCATGGGCGGTGAGGCCGCCGAGGACCCGTCGGAGGCGCTGACCGCCGACGTGCAGTGGCTCATCTCGGACTGGACCGAGGTCACGGCATGAGCGAGGCGACCGAGACCACGCAGGGCCCGACGTCGGACCGCACGGCGATCGAGTTCTACAACACCGTCACGGGTGAGGAGCGCGGCCTCGTCGGGCGCGTGTACAAGCGCCCGCTCGGGAAGATGACGAACGAGGACCCCGAGACGTTCATCGAGGCGCTCGTGTTCCTCGACCTGCACCGCCGGCGCGAGCCCGACGCCCAGGGCAAGGCCCGTGGCATGACCGTCGGCCAGCTGCAGGACTACTTCGCCGACGAGAGCGAGGACGACGCGGGGGAAGCCTGACGTCGGACGCCAGGGAGCTCGCGACCTGGTGTCTGACGACGGGCCAGCCTGCCGCGTCGTGGCTCGTCCTGACCGAGCTGCAGCGCCGCGTGTTCTACGAGCTCGCGCTCGAGGCGCACGAGAAGGTCAGGAGGTCGGTGGGCACGTGAGCGACGACTACCGGATCGAGGGCGGCAAGTCCCTCGAGGCGCTCGCGAAGGTCATGCGCAAGGTCGGCGACGGCAAGGAGCTGCGCAAGCAGCTCCTCGCCGCGCTGCGCGAAGCCGGGCAGCCGGCGGCGGACGACATGCGCACGACCCTCGCGGCGAAGCTCCCGCGCCGTGGCGGCGCGGCGAAGGTCCTGACGAAGAAAAAGCGCACCTTCGCGGTGCGCAACCGCCTGTCCAGCTCGGGGAAAGACTCGGCCGGTGTGCGGATCCTCTCGACGGACGACAAGCACGACTACGACTCGCTCGAGCGCCGCGGCGTGCTGCGGCACCCGGCACACCCGGGGCGGCGCCCGCGCCGCTCGTGGCGGTGGGTCGAGCAGAAGGTCCCGACCGCCGGCGTGCTCGAGGGCGTCATGCGCGAGCACGAGCCCGAGTTCCTCGCCGGCGTCGAGTCCGCCATGACACGGGCCGCCGCGGCGGTCGAGGCATCGATCGCGAAGGGGGTCTGAGGTGGCGACACCTGCTGTCGAGTTCACCGTCGTCGGCGTCGACAGGGCGTCCAAGACGTTCACCGACGTCGGCGAGGCTGCTGAGCGGTCCTCGAGCAAGATCCGCAAGTCCTCGGAGGATGCCGGCTCGGCGTTCGAGGCGGCCGGGGACTCCGCAGGCGACCTCGCCACGTGGACCGCGACGCTCGGTGACGGCATGGCGACGCTGGGCGAGCAGATGGGGGGCAGTGCCGGGCGGCTCCTCGAGATGGGCGGTAACGCGATCCTGGCCGGGACCGCGTTCGGAGACCTCGGCGAGGGAGCGGTCCAGGCCGCGAAGTGGATCGGCAACCTCGGCATCGTGCAGAAGGCGCAGGCCGCGTGGACCGGGGTCGTCACCGCGGCACAGTGGGCCTGGAACGCGGCCATGAGCGCGAACCCGATCGGCCTGATCATCCTCGCTATCGCCGCGGTGATCGCGATCGTCGTGCTCCTGGTCAAGAACTGGGACACGGTGTCCGCGGCCGCCACCGCGGCGTGGGAGTGGATCAAGGGCGTCTGGGCCGTCGCGTGGGCCTGGCTCGACGAGAACGTCGTGCAGCCCATCAAGAAGTTCTTCGCCGTGGCGTGGCAGGCCACGCAGCTCGCCGCGTCCAAGGCGTGGGAGGGCATCAAGGGTGCGTTCGCGGCCGTCGCGGGGTGGTTCCGAGACAACGTGACCGGGCCGCTGTCGAACCTGTTCTCCGGCGCGTGGGCCGGCATCAAGGCCGCATGGAACGGTGTCACGTCGTTCTTCTCCGGCATCGGTGACGGCATCAAGAACGCGTTCAAGGGAGCGTTCAACGCGGTCGCCCGTTTCTGGAACAACGGCCCGGGCAAGATCGGCTTCACCGTCCCGGACTGGGTGCCCGTCGCCGGCGGGCGCAAGTTCGCGATCCCCAAGATCCCGATGCTCGCGAAGGGCGGGGACATCACCCGGTCGGGGTGGGCGATCGTCGGCGAGGCCGGACCCGAGATGCTCAAGCTCCCGACCGGGGCCCAGGTGTCCCCGCTGTCGGGCGGCTCGGGCGGCCCGGGCCGCGAGGTGACGATTCAGATCACCAACCACTACCCGCAGGCCGAGCCGACCTCGGTCACGACGAACCGGGCCCTGCAGTACGCGGCCGCGCTGGGGGTGTGATGGTCGACGAGATCACCTGGTCCCTGTCCGGGGTCGACACGATCCGGTGGGGGCTGCAGTCGGTGTCCATGTGGCGCCCGCCTGTCGGCGTGCGCCGGCGCTCGTTCGAGGTCCCCGGCCGTCACGGCGTGATCCCCGTCGGGCTGCCGGTGTTCGACGAGCCCACGGTGTCCCTGACGATGTGGTGCCACGCCACGACGCAGGACGCGCTCGAGGTCGCGACGATGGAGCTCGTCGCGCTGCTCACCGCGCCCGGCCTCACCCTCGGGCGCACCTCGGGCGACGTCGTCGCCTCGGCGCCGGCGCAGCTCGTCTCGGTGACCCCGGACGAGTTCACGACCGGCGCCGAGGCGACGTTCGAGGTCGTCCTCGCCGTGCCCGGCGTGTTCCTGCGTGCAGAGGCCGTCACGGGCCCCGACGTCGCCCTCGCGACACCGGGAGGCCAGGACGTCCCCGTGGCCGCGCTGGCGGCCGCCACGGGGCCCACGACGGACGCCGTGCTCCGCGTCACCGGCCCGGCGACGTCCGTCGCGTTCGTCGACGTCGTGTCCGGCACCGGTCTCTCCTGGGCCGGGGCACTCACCGCCGGGCAGTACCTGTTCCTCGACGCCGGCGCGCTCACCGCGCGCCGCTCGTCCTCGGACGCCGACTGGGCGTCCGGCGGCACCGCGGTGTCCGGCGCGCTGGACACCCCGGCCGCCGGCGCGCTGCAGCTGTGGCCCCGCATGGCGGCCGCCGACCCCGCCGTGCGCGCCGTGACCGTGCGCGCGTCCGGCACCGGCTGGGGCGCGGGCACGGCGCTCGCGGTCCGCGCCGCACCCGCCTACCTGTGAGAGAGGGGCCCCTGTGATCGACCTTCGCCTGCGCGCCTACGCCCCGAACGGGGCGGCGCTGGGCCTGCTGCCCGAGGCGTCCGAGCTCGGCGCCGGCCTGCCGTTCGACGACGTGTCCTCGCTGACCGTGACCTACTCGCGCCTGGCCGCCGGCGGCACCGTGCTCGACCGCGACCTCGGCGCCGGCCTCGAGCTCGCGCTCGAGTACACCACCGGCGGGGCATGGGTCGAGCCCCGCAACGGGCGCTTCCTGTACCTCAAGCGCGAGTTCGACGTCGTCGACGAGACCGACACCGTCAAGGCGACGTGCCCCGGGTACGCGTGGCAGCTGCGCAAGGCCCGCCTCGAGCACAAGGCCGGCGTCGAGCCCGTCGACGGCAAGCGCCCGTTCCTGTCCGCGACGGTCGGCGCGATCCTGGTGACCCTGCTCACCGAGTCCCAGGCGCGAGGCGAGGTCACCGGGTTCACGACCACGGCGACGTCGACGCACGACTCGGCCGGTGCGCCGTGGTCGCAGGTCATCACGATCTACTACGAGCCCGGCCTCGACCTGTGGTCGGTCCTGGACTCCCTGACCCAGCAGGGCATGTGCGACTGGGCGATGCAGGGCCGC
>JAQSXO010000386.1 GCA_029256625.1 Cellulosimicrobium sp.
GGACCAGAACCGGACGACGGACCGGTCCACGGTGACCGGCGCGGGCCACGAGTACTCGAGCCACTGCGTCGCGGGGCGGTCCCCGCTCCACGTCGCCCACGTCGCGTCGTGCGCTCCCCCGGTGCTGACGCCCGCGCCGTCGTTCACGGCCTCGACCTTGTTCCACGACGCGGTGTAGCTCGCCTCGGGCGTGCCGATCAGCGCGACGTTCGACGGCGCCTCGTCGGCCGCCGCGGTCAGCCCCTCGGTCCCCGGACCGCCGACCGCGGCCCACGCCCCGACCCCCGCGCCCGTGAGGGCCAGGGCGAGCGCGGTCGCGGTGGCGACCACGCGCCGTCGGGCACGCGGTGCCGCCGGCCGGTCCCCGAGCGGGATGAGCACGGTCGAGCCCGCGACCCGTGATGAGCTGGTGCGCGCGCTCATGCCAGCCTCGCCTTCCCTGCTGTGACCAGGACCTTCTGACCGTCGCGGCGGCTCAGGAGGCCGTCCGCGGTGAACTGCTCGACCGTGCGCTGGACCTTCTGGAGGAACGCGGCGCGGTCGGCGAAGCCGCCGTCGCCCCATACGACGTCGAGGAACGTCGTCCCGTTCGGCCGCGCGGCGTTGGTGACGCCGCTGTCGAGGCCCGCGAAGACCACGCGCGGCTCGGAGCGCTCGACGTACATGTGGTACTGCGTGTCGTCGCCCGACCACGCGGGCTCGAACGTGAGGTCGCCGAGGCGGAAGTACCCGTTCCCGAGGTCCGTGAACGCGCCCTCGAGCGTGCCGTCGAGACCCATGTGGGCGTAGAGCGACAGCTTGAGGTACTCGCGCGACGCGCTGCGTGCGAGCAGGACCGTCGGCCCGTTCTCGATGCTCTGGATCGCGGGGTTGTCGATCGTCGGCACGGCGCGGATGCTCAGCGGCATCGTCACGTCGACGACGTCGCCGGGCGACCACGAGCGCGACACGCTCACGTACGTCCCCGGCACGGCGTCGAGCTCCTGCTCCACCCCGTTGACCGTCACCGTGAAGCCCTTGCGCACCCAGCCGGGCACGCGCAGGCGCAGGTCGAGCTGCCCGGAGCCGTTCACCGTGAGGCGGGTCGCGCCGACCTTCGGGTACTGCGTCTCCTGGACGACCTCGAAGCCCTTGTCCTCCCACGTCAGGGTCGAGGCGAGGTAGAGGTTGACGTACAGCACCTCGCGGTCGACGGAGCGGAAGTAGACCGAGTCGCGGTACTTCACGTGGTTCTCGAGCCCGGTGCCGCCGCAGCACGTGCCGGTGTTGCCGTACTCGCGGCGCGTGCCCGGGTTGACGCCGTACATGTACGTGACGTCGGGGCTCGTCGTGGACTGCGTGTTCTTCTTCGAGCCGACGATGTGGTTGAGCAGCCCGCGCTCGTAGTACTCCATGTACTTCGGGTCGAGCGAGTGGAAGTACAGCAGCCGCGAGAGCTTGAGCATGTTGTACGTGCCGCACGTCTCGGCGTTGCGCGCGCCGATGTCGCCCGCGACCGTGCTCGGCGGGCCGAACAGCTCGCCCTCGCCGTGCCCGCCGTGCGCGTAGGTGCGCCCGGGCACGACCATGCCCCAGAAGCCCTCGACGGCCTGGCGGTAGCGCTCCTCGCCCGTGAGGTCGTAGACCTTGAGGTAGCCGGGGAACTGCGGGATGTGCTGGTTCGCGTGCTTGCCGTTGAGCGTGTCCGTGCCCGCGGCGCTCGCGTCGACGAGCGTGTTGAGGTCGAACAGCTTCGCGGTGGCGACGTAGGTGTCGTCGCCCGTGATCGACGCGATGTCGGCGAGCACCTCGTTCATGCCGCCGTACTCGCCCGCGATGTAGATGCCCCACATCCGGTCGAGCTGGGCCTGCGGCAGCACCGACAGCCGGCTGTGCACCCACGCCGCCATGGACGACGCGAGCTCCAGCGCCTGGTCGTTCCCCGCGAGACGGTAGGCCTCGAGCAGACCGGCCATGATCTTGTGGCACGTGTAGTACGGCGCCCAGATCTCGCCGTACGGCGCGTACTTCTCGAGCTGGCTGAACTGCCACTCGCCGTAGGCGGCGAGGAAGCCGGGGTGGCTGAACCGCCCCATGGCCGCGAGCGCCGTCTGGACCTCGCCGAGGCCCTCGACGATCTGGTCCACCTTGTCGCGGAACACCGTCTCGCCCGTGCTCGCGTACGCGAGCGCCACCATGGACAGGAAGTGCCCGCCGTAGTGCCCGCGCAGGAGGTTCGCGGTCTGGGTGTTCGCCCGGCCCGGGTAGTCGTCAGGGCCCCACGGCTGCTCGTTGGCGTGGCCGAAGCCCTCCCAGCCGCCAGGCGCGGACGCGCCCTGGGTGTCGAGCCCGGCGTTGCGCCGGAACACCGCGAGGACGCGGTCCACGGGGTACTCGCGCGCGAGGTGCAGGATCTGGTCCTGCGAGCGCGTGGCGACGCTCGGGGCGAGCGTCACGTCGGACATCGGGAACGGCTCGGCGGCCCAGCCGTCGAGGGTGACCGAGCGGTCGAGGGACCGCAGGAAGGCCCGGCTGACAGGCGGTCCGCTCGGGACCGTCAGCGCCTGGACCGGCGGGGCGGCGAGCGCGCTGCCGCCGCCCGCGAGCGCGACGGCGCCGGTGGCGCCGGCGGCCAGCGCCCCGAGCCGCAGGACGGCCCGTCGCGAATAGCTGGAGTCGTGCACGTGCATGAGCTGTCGCTCCTTCTCACTCGTCGTCGAGTGGTGGAAGCGTCGTCGGCGGCAAGGAGGGAAGCCCCGCGTCCGACGCTCGTGCTGGTTCCGCGCGGCCGCCACGTCGCCGAGGTAGAGCTCTGGTCCGTCGAGGTAGAGGCGTGGTCGTGACCACGCCTCTACCTCGCGGTACCTCGCCTCTACCTCGGCGGGTGCGACCTCGCGGGTGTCAGGCGCAGTCGAGCGCGTCGACCTGCGCCTCGCGCGTGGTCGTCACCTCCTTCCCGTCGAGGGTCGCGACGCCGGTCACCGTGACGGTCCCGGCGGGGGCCGCCGTGGCTCGCGCCGCGAACGACTGGTAGGCGTTCTTGCCGGGCGCGACGTCGGCGAACGCCTTCTCGCCGTACGGCGTCGAGAGCGTCACGGTGACGGGGACGTCCTCGCCGTTGGTCGCGCGCACGGCGACGTACGCCTTGCCGGCGAGGCACCGCGACGTCGCCTCGACCGCGAGGTCGAGCTCGGGCGCCGGGGGCTGCTCGCCGTACGCCGCGAGGAGCGCGGCGTGCTCGGCGGCCGTGATCGGCAGGACCGTGCCGTGGCGCGGGCTGCTCGGCAGGTGGGCGTCGACCGACGTCCACACGCCCGAGTCGAGGTCGGTGGACTCGAGCGGCAGGTACCCCTGGCCGCCGTGGTAGCTCGGCTGGTCGACGAAGAGGTACCACTTCTCCTCGGTGTTCGACTTGAAGACGGTCGGCCCCTCGCCCGCGGTGAGCGTGCCGCCCCACGGGTTGGGCTGGCCGTAGCCGATCTTCTCGGCGACGAGGTCCCAGTCGGTCGAGCGCAGGTCCGTCGACTTCTCGAGGCGCGGGATCATGTACGCCTCGTCCTTGGTGAACCGGTAGTACGTGCCGTCGTGCTCGACGATCGACGAGTCGATCATCCCGAGCCCGTTGCCGCGCTTCTCGTCGATCCACACCTGCGGCTCGGAGAACGTCACGAAGTCGCGCGTCGTGGCGTACATCATGCGCTGGTAGGAGTC
>JAQSXO010000387.1 GCA_029256625.1 Cellulosimicrobium sp.
GAGCCCGACGAGCGTCGTGAGCACCGAGGGGTCCACCCTCCGGCCCCGCTCGTCGACGACGAAGCACCTGTCGGCGTCGCCGTCGAACGCGAGCCCGAGGTCCGCACGCCGGCGCACGACCTCCGCCTGGAGCACCGCCGTGTTCGCCGGCACGAGCGGGTTGGCCTCGTGGTGCGGGAACGACCCGTCGAGCTCGAAGAACAGCGGGACGATCCCGAGCGGGAGCGGCGGCAGGCCCGCTGCCATCCCCAGGACGGCGGGGACCGTGAGCCCCGCCATGCCGTTGCCGGCGTCGACGACCACCCGCAGACGGCGGCCACCGGACAGGTCGACGAGAGAGCGCAGGCGCTCCGCGTAGGAGCGCAGGACGTCGACGGTCTCGTGGCTGCCGCGCGGCCCGGCGTCGACGGGCGCGCCCGCGAGGAGCTCCTCGGCCCGGTCCCGGACGGCGCGCAGGCCCGTGTCCTGGCCGACCGGGCGCGCCCCGGGCAGGCACAGCTTGATGCCGTTGTACCGGGCGGGGTTGTGGCTCGCGGTGAACATCGCGCCGGCGGCGTCGAGGAGACCCGACGCGAGGTAGAGCTCGTCGGTCGAGCACAGACCGGCGTCGAGCACGTGCGCGCCGGCCTCTCGGGCGCCGTCGACGAACGCGGCCAGCAGCCCGGGGCCGCTCTCGCGCATGTCGCGGGCCACCACGACCCGGCGCCCCCCGTCGGCGCCCGGCCGGACGACCGTCTCCACGAAGGCCGCGCCCAGCGCGCGCACGACGTCGTCGCTCAGCTCGTCAGGGACGACGCCGCGCACGTCGTACGCCTTGACGACGCGCCGGAGCGCCTCGTGCGCGGCGAGGCCCGCGGACCTGCCCTCAACCATCGAGACGCACGAGCTCGGCGACACCGATCCGGGAGTCGGCCATGCCGTAGAAGACGAACCGGCGTCCCTGGATCTCCTCGACGGCCGTGGGAAACACGACGTTGCCGAGCGTGCCTTCCATCTCTGCGACGGTCTCCGGGACCAGCAGCGGCTCAGCCGTCCGGGCCAGGACCCGGCGCGGGTCGACCGGGTCAAGGATCATCGCGCCCGCCGTGTACCGAGCACCGTGAGCCAGGGCGAAGCCGGAGAAGTCGGCACCCGTCACACCGTGGTGGAGGACGAGCCACCCTTCGGGAACGCGCAGGGGTGCCGGGCCACCGCCGATCTTCGACGACTCGTACGCCATCTCCGGTGCGGCGACCGGAGCGGAGCTCTCGACGTACGTGAGCGCTCCGAGGTCGCGCGTCACGGCCTCGAGGTCGACGTAGCCGATCCAGATGGACGGCCGCGGGTCGTCGACCCCCGCCGGCGGACGGGCCCCCTCACCGGGGCGCAGCCAGTCGAGGTCCCACATCGGCCGGTGCAGCAGCGCGAGTGCGGGTCGTCCGTCGGGACCCGGGACGGTCTCGGGGAAGAAGACCACGTCCTTGTTGGGGAAGAGGTTGAGGTCGGTGTCCAGCTCGGGCTGGTAGGCGAATCGCAGGGGCCCGAGCCGGCGCCACGACACGGTGTCCCGGGAGACGGCCAGCGCGGGCTTCGGACCCAGCGGCCCGTACGCGACGTAGGTCATGACGTAGAGGTCCAGGGGCTCGACGAACGTGATCCGGGGGTCCTCGACCCCTGCGTTCTGCCGCCCGTGCTCCCAGCCCTCGTCGGGAGCGAGCACCACGCCGAGCCGCTCGACGCCCACGGGTACCCCGTCCTCGAGGACGACGCGCGCACGCCCGATGCGCGAGACGTTGCCCTCGGCCACGAGGCGGGGGTAGAGATACAGCGTGCCGTCCGACCCCCACGCGGTGCCGGGGTTGAGCACGCCCTCGACCTCGAGGGGCTCGCCGGGCAGCGGCGACATGATCGTCCCGAGCCGACGCAGCGCGTACGGGACCGTCAGGAGGGACTGAGAGTGGTTCACCTGGGTCATTTCCTAGCCTTGAGAGGTCGGGGCGGGGCCGGCGCGGGCTCGCGCCGCCCCGCACGGTGACAGGTCAGCCCTTGACGGCCGAGCCGAGGTTCGCGGACGTGAAGTGCCGCTGGAACAGCAGGAACAGGACGACGGCGGGCACCGCGAGGACGCACGCGCCCGCCAGGACCGCGCCCATCGGGTTCGCCTGGAACGACGAGTTCGCCTGCGAGAAGTTGGCGAGGCTCACCGCGAGCGGTTGCATCGACGCGTCCTTCGTCACGAGGAACGGCCACAGGAACTCGTTCCACGGGCCGATGAACGTCACGAGCATCGCGGTGAGGACCGCCGGGCGGACCAGGGGCACCGCGATCGACCGCAGGATCCGCAGCTCGCTCGCGCCGTCGATGCGCGCCGCGTCGAACACGTCGCGCGGGATCTGGAGGAAGTACTGCCGGAAGATCAGGACGGCGACCGAGTTCACGGCGAACGGCAGGATCATGCCGAGGTAGTTGTCCGCGAGGTCGAAGTACCGCACGACCATGACGTAGAGCGGGATCATGAGCAGCTGGAACGGGATCGCCTGGACGAGCAGGACGAGCGCGAACACGAGTCCCTGGCCGCGGAAGGACAGCACCGACAGTGCGTACCCGACGAGCAGCCCGAACACGAGCGTGCAGCCCACGACGCCCGCCGTCATGATCAACGAGTTGAGCAGCGACCGGGCGAGGTCGATCGACTCGTTGACACCCACGAAGTTGTCGAGGGTGAGGTTCCGTGGCAGCGGGAGCAGGCCCAGGACGCTCGTGTCCCGCTCCTTCTGCAGCGCCCCGAGGAGCATGTAGTAGAACGGCACGAGCGCGAGGAACGCACCGAGGAGCAGCACCGCGAAGCGCAGCACGCGAAGCAGTCGGCCCCCGCCGGAGCCGCGGGCCCCGGTGGCGTCCCGCCGCGTGGTCGAGTTCGTGGTCATCAGCCCTTCCTCTCCGTGAGCCGGCGCGAGGCCAGCGACAGGAGCATGACCGCGAGCACGAGGATCATGCCGACCGCCGCGGCGATGTCCGGCTGCCCCTGCTGGATGCCCTTCTGGTACATGAGCAGCGCCGGGGTCATCGAGGCGCCGTTCGGTCCTCCCCCGGTGAGGAGGAACGGCTCGGTGAAGATCTGTCCGGTGGTGATGACGGAGAGCAGCACCACGAGCGAGGTCACCGGCCGTACGGCAGGCAGCGTGACGGCCCGGAACCGGCGCCAGGGCCCGGCGCCGTCCATGGCGGCCGCCTCGTGCAGCTCCTTCGGCACGTTCTGCAGCGCGGCGAGGTACAGCAGGACGTAGAACCCGAGGTTCTTCCAGGTCACGTAGACCGCGATCAAGGGCATGATCAGGCTCGGGTTCGCGAGCCAGGTCGGCTCCGGCGCGAGGCTTCCCAGAAGCCTGTTCACCACCCCGTTGCCGTTGAACATGAAGATCCACACCGCGAGCGTCGCGACCGACGCCGTCACGTACGGGACGTAGTACGAGACCCGGAAGAAGCCCTTCCAGTGCACGACGGCATCGAGGCCCGACGACAGGAGGAGCCCGAGCACCACCGTGAGCGGCACGTTGATGAGGCCGAACACGGCGAGGTTGCCGAACGCCTGCCGTACCGCCGGGTCCGCGAGGACCTGCCGGAAGTTGTCGAGCCCGACGAAGGGGTGCGGGACCTGCACGCCGGGTGCCGTGAAGAAGAAGTCGTGGAACGAC
>JAQSXO010000388.1 GCA_029256625.1 Cellulosimicrobium sp.
CGTCACGGGCGTCGCGTTCCTGCTCGCGACGTTCCTGTCGCCGCTCGTCGCGCTCGTCCCCTACGAGGCGGCCGCGCCCGCGCTGGTGTTCGTCGGGTTCCTCATGATGACGCAGATCGCCGGCATCTCCTGGAAGAACGTCGAGATCGCGATCCCGGCGTTCCTCACGATCATCGTCATGCCGTTCACCTACTCGATCGCGGACGGCATCGGCGCGGGCTTCCTCGCGTTCGTCGTCATCAAGCTCGCGCTCGGCAAGGTCCGCGCCATCCACCCGCTCATGTGGGTCGCGTCGGCGATGTTCCTCGTGTACTTCCTCCTCGGCCCGATCCGAGAGGCCCTCGGCCTCTAGGCTCGGCCCATGACGAGCGCGGCGGACGAGCGGTCGGGGAAGGCGTCGGTCGACGCCCTCCCCGCCGCTCGTCGGCCCGCGTTCTACCGGCTGGAGAACACCGTCCAGCCGTACGACTGGGGCTCGACGTCGGCGATCCAGGACCTCCTGGGGGTGGAACCGGACGGTCGTCCGGCGGCCGAGCTGTGGATGGGCGCGCACCCGCTCGCGCCGTCGCGCGTCATGCCCGACGGCGCGGCGCACCCGGGCGATGAGCGTCGCCCGGGCGGGGCGACGGCGTCGGGCACGCTCGCGGACCTGGTGCGCGCGGACCCGGTGGGGACCCTGGGCCAGCGCGTCCTCGACCAGTACGGGCCTCGCCTGCCGTACCTCCTCAAGGTGCTCGCGGCCGATCGCGCGCTCTCGCTGCAGGTCCACCCGCGTCCGCACCTCGCGCGCGCGGGCTTCAACCGCGAGAACCGGGAGGGCGTGGCGCGCGACTCGCCGCTGCGCAGCTTCCACGACGATCAGCACAAGCCCGAGATGGTCGTGGCGGTGTCGCGCTTCGAGGGCCTGTCCGGCTTCCGGCGGCCGGCGCGCATCCTCGAGCTCCTCGACGGGCTCGACGGCGACCTCGTCGCCCGCATGCGCACCGCGCTCCTCGCCCGCCCGACCGAGGCCGGCGTCCGCGAGGCGTTCACGCTCGCGCTCCACGCCCGGTCCGAGCCCGACGTCGCGGCGGACCTCGCGCGGACCGTCGCCTCGGTGCGGGGCCGGGCCGAGCGGGGCACCGTCGCGGCGTCCGGAGGCCCGCGCCGCACGTCGCGGCGCGCCGACGCCACCGTGCTCGCGCTCGCCGAGCAGCACCCCGGCGACCCGGGCGCCGTCGTCTCCCTCATGCTCAACCGGGTCACGCTCGCGCCCGGGGAGTCGATGTTCGTGCCCTCCGGGCACGTGCACGCCTACCTGTCCGGCTGCGCGGTCGAGATCATGGCGAGCTCCGACAACGTGCTGCGGGCGGGCCTGACGAGCAAGCTCGTCGACGTCGACGCGCTGCTCGAGTGCGCCACGTGCACGCCCGGCCCGGCGGCGCGCCCCCGGCTCGTCGACGACGGCTCCGGCCTCGTCACGTACCGACCGCCCGTGGCGGAGTTCGCGCTCCGTGCGGGAGAGGTCTCGAGTGCGGCCCCGGTGCCCCTGCCCGGCGCCGGTCCGCGCGTCGTGCTGTGCCTCGACGGCGCGGTGAGGCTCGCCGAGGGCCTCGGCGAGGTCTCCGTCGAGACGCCCCTGGCGCGCGGCGACTCGATCTTCGTGCCCCACGCGACCGGACCGGTGGTCGCGCGCGGCGACGGCCGCGTCGTCGTCGCGTACGTGCCCTGATCAGGACGCGCAACTACTCCTCTCACCGCGCGGGGTGACGTGCGCCTCTTTCTTTACCCTAGGTAATGAGTTAAGGTAACTATCATGCCTGCTGCGGACCCCACTGCCCCCTCCCGGAGCCAGTGCCGGCCCGCGACGCTCGGCGGCGAGCTCCGCGTGGCTCTCACCCGGATCTCCCGCCGCCTGCGCGCCCAGCGTGGCGAGGCCGACCTGCCCGAGGGCCGGTTCGGCGTGCTCACCGTCCTGCACAAGCACGGCGCGATGTCGCCGAGCGAGCTCGCCGAGCACGAGCGCGTGAAGCCGCCCTCGATGACCCGGGCCGTCAACGCCCTCGTCGAGATGGGGCTCGTCGAGAAGGGCGAGCACGCGAGCGACCGTCGCCAGGTCGTCGTACGGCTCACCGACGCCGGCGCGCGCGAGGTCAAGGAGACCCGACGCCGCCGCGACGCGTGGCTCACGCAGCAGCTGTCCTCCCTCACGCCCGACGAAAGAGAGACCTTGGCCCGCGCCAGTGAGCTGTTGACCCGGATCGCCGCCCGATGAGCGCGACGTTCTCCTCCCTGAAGTACTACAACTACCGCGTCTGGTTCGGCGCCGCGCTCGTCGCGAACGTCGGCACCTGGATGCAGCGCGTCGCGCAGGACTGGCTCGTCCTCAGCGACCTCACCGACAGCTCCGGCATCGCCGTCGGCGTCGTCACCGCGCTGCAGTTCGCGCCCGTGCTCGCCCTGTCCGCGTGGGCGGGCCTGCTCGCCGACCGGCTCCCGCGCCGTCGCCTCCTCATGGCCACCCAGGGCGCGATGGGCCTGCTCGCGCTCGGGCTGGGTGCGCTCGTGCTGTCCGGGAACGTCGAGCTGTGGCACGTCTACGTGTTCGCCGGGCTGCTCGGCGTCGTCTCGGCGTTCGACAACCCCGTGCGCCAGACCTTCGTCGCGGAGATGGTCCCCGCCGACAAGCTGTCCAACGCCGTCGGGCTCAACAGCGCGTCGTTCAACGCCGCACGCCTCGTGGGGCCCGGCGTGGCCGGGCTGCTCATCGCGGCCGTCGGCTCCGGCTGGCTGTTCATCATCAACGGCGTGACGTTCGGGGCGACGATCCTCGCGCTGATGTACATGCGCACGCGCGAGCTCCACGTGCTGCCCAGCGCGCCACGGGAGAAGGGGCAGATCCGCGAGGGCATCCGGTACGTGCGGGGGCGCACCGACATCATCGTCATCATGGTCGTCGTCGGGGTCGTGTCGACGTTCGGGCTCAACTTCCAGCTCACGTCCGCGATGATGGCGAAGGTCGAGTTCGGCAAGGGCCCGGGGGAGTACGGGATCCTCGGGTCGATCCTCGCCATCGGGTCGCTCACCGGAGCGCTGCTCGCCGCACGGCGCGAGCGCCCGCGCGTCCGGCTCGTCATCGGGTCCGCGTTCGGGTTCGCCGTCGCCACGGGGGTCATGGCCCTCATGCCCACGTACGCGAGCTACGCGCTCGCCTGCATCCCGGTGGGCCTCGCGTCGCTCACGATGATGACCGCCGCCAACTCCACGATCCAGATGTCCGTCGACCCCGTCATGCGCGGGCGCGTCATGTCGCTCTACATGATCGTGTTCCTCGGCGCGACGCCGGTCGGGTCGCCGCTCGTCGGCTGGATCGCCGAGGCGTGGGGCCCGCGCTGGGCCATCGGCGTCGGGTCGATCACCGCCGGCCTCGTCGCCGTGGGCGCCGCGGTCTGGGCGGTGCGCAACTGGCACCTCGAGGTCCGCTACCGGGTCCTGCAGCGCCCGCACCTCGTCGTGCGCTACCTCGACGCGGGCACCCCGGCGGACCGCTCGGCCCGCGCCGAGACGCGCCGTCGGCTCGGCGTCGAGGACGCGGAGGAGGCGGCCCGCGCCGCCTGACGCCCGTATCCCCTGGCGTCGAGCACGACATGAGGGTCGTTATTGACGCTATATCGGCCCTCATGTCGTGCTCGAC
>JAQSXO010000389.1 GCA_029256625.1 Cellulosimicrobium sp.
GTCACCGGCGACGTCGTCGGTCTTCTTGGCGACCTCCTTGACGAGCTCGGCACCGATCTTCTCGTACGGGTCGTCGAGCTCGATCTCCTTGGCGATCGAAACGCCGTCGTTCGTGATGGTGGGAGCGCCCCACTTCTTCTCGAGCACGACGTTGCGGCCGCGCGGGCCGAGGGTCACCTTGACCGCGTCGGCGAGCGTGTTGAGTCCACGCTCGAGACCGCGGCGGGCCTCCTCGTCGAAAGCGATGATCTTTGCCATGTGTTTCTCTCGTCCCTTCCCGGACGTCCGAAGAATGGTGGTTAGCACTCGAAACGCGTGAGTGCTAACACCGATTCTGGCACTCGTGGTGCGAGAGTGCAAGCGAGCGGATGCCTCCGCGGAGGCCGTCCGCGTACCGCGAGCTCAGGGCGTGAACGTGACCGAGCCCTCGAGCGGGACGAGCTCGACCCAGGTCGTGCCGGGCGCAAGACGGAGCGGCGTGCCGTCGTCCGCGGTCAGAGCGATCGGCGACTCGCGAGTCGGCTTGGCCCAGCTGCCGTGCGCGGTTCGGCCTGCGGCCGACACCCAGACCTCGCCCTCGCCGACGAGCACGGTGCGCGGCACCTCGCCGTAGCTCCAGTCGATGCCCACGCGCATGGTGACGATGTTCGTCGCGCGCACGCGGTCGCCCGAGGCCTCGAAGTCGGGTGCGCCCTCTTGCGAGCGCACCCAGGTCGCGCTCGCCGCCTCCCATTCCCACGACGGATACCGCGCGTCGGAGAACACCGCGTCGATGCGGCTCGTCGGTTGCACGCCGGGCGCGGCGGCCAGTGGGTCTTGCGTGCCGTACGCGAACTGCACGGGCGGCGCGGGGAGGTCCGCGTGCCGGCGGACGGCCTCGGCCGCCGCGAGGATGACGTCGTGCGGACCGGGGCGGTCGTCGGCTCGCCAGAACAGGCCGGTGTCGTCGTAGTCGAAGACGAGGTTCACGACGGGTGTGTCCTGCATCATGGCGACGAACTGCTCCTGACCGCCCGAGTAGGCGACGAGCCCGCCGAACGGGACGACGATGTCGGGGTCCATGGGGCGGATGGAGCGCACGGGACCGAGCTCGTCCGGGACATCCGAATGCCAGACCGCGACGTACCGCGTGATGCCGCCCTCGACGAGCTCCTCGAACACGATGTCGGTGCGGTTCAGTGCGATGTGCGGTCGGGCTTCGACGTGGTTGTCGATCTTCACCGCGAGCGACGGGTGCGCGAGCGCGGCGGCGTCGGCGGTGGTGCCGCGGAGCGGGGCGAACGCGACCGCGGATGCCGAGGCGACGGTCTCTGGGGCGGGCCGGACGACGACGGCCGGGGCGTCCGGTCCGGTGGGTGCGGCGACGCAGCCCGCCAGCGGGATCAACAGCGATGCGATGACGACCGTGCGCGCGCGACGCCAGCGGCTGGGCGCGGTATCCCCCGACATCCCGTCATCGTAGCCACGCGGACGGCGGTGTCCGCGGCGACGCGCGGAACGTGCCCCGCGCGCGAACGCGCCGCCCGGCGGGCCGGGCGGCGCGGTTCGCTGATGGATCAGGCGGGGC
This sequence comes from Cellulosimicrobium sp., assembly GCA_029256625.1. Taxonomy (GTDB): domain Bacteria; phylum Actinomycetota; class Actinomycetes; order Actinomycetales; family Cellulomonadaceae; genus Cellulosimicrobium. The sequence goes on from JAQSXO010000389.1 coordinate 1,568, forward strand.
GGACCGACTCGGCCTGCGGGCCCTTCGACCCCGTGCCGACCTCGAAGACGACCTGCTGGCCTTCCTCGAGGACCTTGTAGCCCGCCATGTCGATGGCGGAGTAGTGGACGAACACGTCCTGGCCGCCGTCTTCGACCGTGATGAACCCGAATCCCTTTTCAGCGTTGAACCACTTGACGGTTCCGTTCGCCATGCGTTGCTCCCTGTGCAGTGTGTCGTCAGCACGTGCCCTCGGCCTGTACCGGGTCGTCCTGCGTGCTGACGTGCACCGAGGTGATGCTGGGCGTGCTACACGGGTTCGGGCGACCAGTTTCCACATTGGTGGGCTAAATCGACCCGCACAAGACCACTTTCGTTACGAATGGTCGCAGAATGACAACGATTCGGTAAGGTTCGTCCGGATCAGGACGAATGGCTGATCAGCCGCCCGTGGCGTCCGCATAGTCCGAGCCGAGCACCACGACGAGCGGCGTGCCCGTCTCGGCGAACTTCGCATCGAGCCGGACCTCGGCCTCGGGCAGCGCCTGCGCGACACCGCGAGCGGCACCCTCGAGGTCGGCCGTCGCGTAGTAGACGTACGTGACCGTGAGGTCGTTCTCGCTCGCGTTGGCGGTCGTCCCGACCGGCACGCCCGCAGCCGCCAGCGCCTCGGCGGCGCGCGCGGCGAGCCCGCTCGTCTGGGTGCCGTTCAGGACCGTGACCGGAAGGTCGGGCGCGACCGTCGGCGGCGCGGTCTCGACGGGCGCCGCAGTCTCGGTCGGCTGGGGCGTGTCACCGAAGTCGAGACGGTCGTTGAAGACGATGATCCCGATGATGCCGGCGGCGGCGAGCACGATGGTCGCGAGCGCGGCCCAGGCGAAGGTGATCCAGCCCTGGCCCCGGCGGCGCGGCGCGCGATGCGCACCGACCCGCTCGATGCCGTCGGGGATGCGGTCGAACCGGTCGCGGGGGAACTTCTGCGCCATGGGGTCCAGTCGGGGGTCGGGGCCGGCGCTCAGTCGAGCGCCCGGCCGAGGCTGAGCGTGCGGCGGTCACGGGCCGCGGCGCGCGCAGCGCGCATGCGCTGCAGCCGCTTCACGAGCATGGGGTCGTACCTGAGCGCCGCGGGCGAGTCGATGAGCTCGCCGAGGAGGCGATAGTACCGTGCGGCCGAGAGGCCCAACTCGTCCCGCACCGCCTCGGCTTTCGAGCCCGGGTGCCCGAACGAGCGGGCCTCGAACGCGAGGATGCGCCGTGCCCGGTCGTCGAGCGGTGATCCGGTGCCGTCAGGGGATCCGTCACCCGGGCCGCCGGGGGCGGGCGCACGCGTCATGCTCGCCTCCCGTCGTGCCCGGCCCGGTGCCGCGCTTGCCCCACATCCTAGGCATCAGCGGGCTGTGAACCCCCCGAAGCAGCGCGGCGTGCCCGCGCGGCGCGGCTCGATCGCGGTCGATGGAACAGGATGACACACACCGTCGTTGCACCCTCATGCGGGATTAGGCTGAACCGCGCCCCGCGAGCTTTCGGCCCTCTCCGGCCGGACCAGAAGGAGAACCATGGAATACCGCGTCCAGAAGAGCGACGACCAGTGGCGTGCCGAACTCGGCGACGAGCAATACGCGGTGCTCCGCGAAGCCGCGACCGAGCGCGCGTGGACCGGTGAGCTCCTCGACGAGGACCGCGCGGGCGTCTACACGTGCGCGGCGTGCAACGCCGAGCTGTTCAAGAGCGGCACCAAGTTCGACTCGGGCTGCGGCTGGCCGAGCTTCTACGAGTCGGTCCGGCCCGAGGCGGTCGAGCTCATCGAGGACACGTCGCTCGGCATGGTGCGCACCGAGGTGCGGTGCGCCAACTGCGGTTCGCACCTGGGACACGTCTTCCCCGACGGGTTCGGCACGCCCACGGGCGACCGCTACTGCATGAACTCGATCGCACTGAACTTCGAGGCGGCCGGCCAGACCGCGCCCGACGCGCAGACGGCACCCGAGGCACAGCCTGCCGAGGCACAGCCCGCGACCGAGGCCTGATCGGTGGCCTCGGTCCGCGAGGCGGCGCTCGCGAGACGGTCGTCGCCCAAGGTGACGGATGTCTCGCCGAGCGACGCCGAGCTC
>JAQSXO010000390.1 GCA_029256625.1 Cellulosimicrobium sp.
GCCGCGACGAACGCCTCCGCCGCGGCCGGGTCGAGCGACTCGACGACGACCTCGTTGGTCGTCACGTCGACGTACCAGGCCTGGACGGCGTCGGGCGTCGACGCCTCGTCCAGCCCGGCGGCGACGCCGTCGAGGTCCGCGAGGCTGCGCTCGACGACGACGGCCTCGGCGCCGGCCGCCTCGACCGCCGGCACGGCGGCCGGATCGGTGACGGCGACGACCGGTCTCGCGGCGTCGGCGTCGACCCACGTGCCGGCGTACGCCGCGCCCAGGCCGCCGCTCAGCGCCTGCTCGACGGCGCCGGTCGCGGCGTCGAGCGCGAGCCGGTCGGCGACGCCGTCGGCGTCGAGGCCCAGGTCGCGCTCGAGCGCGCGGAGCTGGCCGGGGGACAGGTCGTCGGGCCCGGGGACGGGTCCGGCGACCAGCGCGGGGACCTGGGCCCCGGCGGTCGACGGTGCGGCGAAGGGTGCGCTCGCGTTCGCCGACGTCGCGAGCCCGACGCTCGCGGCGATGACGCCGACTCCGGTTGCTAGCGCTGTCAGGCGATGGTGCATCGTGCCGTGGTGCATCGTTGCCTCCTCGGTGCGTGTCGCCCCGCCGTCGTCGGCAGGGGCGGGACAGCGGTGCAGGCGCCCCCGAGGGGGTTGCTCCGATGCAGCCCCCGACGGTGAGGGAGCGCTCCCACGACCGTCCTGATGGCACAGTAGCGACTTCTGCGACGTTCGTCGCGTCCGGGCTCGGCGGCGTCGCGGTCCGTGCTGTCGGGCGAGGCGTTACGGCGCCGTCCCCGAGAGACCGCCGGGACGGGCCGCCAGGTCGGGCCCCGTTCCGCGAGTCGGGCCGGCAGGCCGACCGACCGGTCGTCGGACACGGTGCCGCGCCTGTGGAGGGCGGTGCGAGACTAGGGGCCGTGACCGACACACCTCAGGACCCTGCCTCGGCCCTCTCGCTCGGCGAGGCGGACGCTCTCGACACCGCGGCGCTCGACCTGCCCGGCTGGACGCACGTGTACTCCGGCAAGGTGCGCGACCTCTACGCGCCGGACCTGCCCACCCTCGGTGGTGTGCACCCCCTCGGTGACGTCGTGCTCGTCGTGGCGAGCGACCGGGTCAGCGCGTACGACCACGTGCTGTCGCCGGGGATCCCGGACAAGGGCGTCGTGCTCACGCAGCTCAGCCTGTGGTGGTTCGAGCAGCTCGCCGACCTCGTGCCGAACCATGTCGTCTCGACCGCGGTCTCCGCGGAGCCGGGCGACGGCCTCGTGCCCGACGTCGTCGCCGGGCGCGCGATGATCTGCCGTCGCCTCGACATGTTCCCCGTCGAGTGCGTGGTCCGCGGCTACCTCACGGGTTCGGGGCTGGTCGAGTACCGGGCTGGCGGAGAGGTCTGCGGGGTGCCGCTGCCCGCCGGGCTCGTCGACGGCTCGCGCCTGCCGGAGCCGATCTTCACGCCCGCGACCAAGGCTGCGGCTGGCGACCACGACGAGAACGTCTCGTTCGACGTGGTCGCCGAGCAGATCGGCCTCGAGGACGCCACGCGCCTGCGCGACCTGACGCTCGCCGTCTACGCGCGCGCCGAGCAGGTCGCGCGCGAGCGCGGCGTGATCCTCGCGGACACCAAGCTCGAGTTCGGCGTCGACCCGACGACCGGCCGGACAGTCCTCGGCGACGAGGTGCTCACGCCCGACTCGTCGCGGTTCTGGCCCGCGGACCAGTGGGAGCCGGGGCACGCGCAGCCGAGCTACGACAAGCAGTTCGTGCGCGACTGGCTCGTGTCGCCCGCGTCCGGGTGGGACCGCGCGTCCGACACCCCGCCGCCGTCGATCCCCGCCGACGTCGTCACGCGCACCCGCGCCCGGTACCTCGAGGCGTACGAGCGGCTCACGGGCTCGACGCTCGGCTGAGCCGTCAGGCGGTCCGCGCGGCGACCGGGCGCACGTAGGTGTGCCCGCTCGGCGCGGTCCACCGGACCGAGCCGTCGGCGAGCAGGACGGGACGCCAGCCGTCGCGCGCGCGGACGACCCGGTGGTGCCGGCAGAGCGCGACGAGGTTGTCGGCCCCCTGCGCGGCGGCCGCGGCGTCGTCGTCAGCGCCCGGCCGCGGGGCCACGACGTGGTCGAGGTCGCAACGGAACGCCGGGACGCGACAGCCGGGGAACACGCACGTCTCGTCGCGCGTGAGGACGCGCGCGACGGTCTGCGGCGACGGTCGTGCCCTGCCGCGCTCCGCGGCGGGGGCGGGCGGTGCTGCCATGCGGACCTCCCTGTGTCGTCGAGCCATGGGTTCGTGCGAGGGCGGGGAAGGGGCAGGACCCCGCCCTCGCACCGTGCCCGAGCGTGCGTCTCGAACACGTGTTCGACTCTAACGACACCCTCCGACACGCGTCGAGTGCTGGCGCGATAGGTCGCCATCCGATATATATCGTTCATGGCTGCCACGAGTCCTTCCGCGTTCCGCATGACCGAGCAGGCGTACCTCGTGCTGCTCTCGCTCAGCGCAGAGCCGCGGCACGGGTATGCGGTGATCCAGGCGGTGCGCGAGCTCTCCGACGGCCGCACCCGGCTCGGGGCCGGCACGCTCTACGGCAACCTCGACCGGCTCGTCGCGGCCGGGCTCGTCGAGCCGACCGGCGAGGAGGTCGTCGACGGCCGCCTGCGGCGCTACTACCGGGCGACCGACGACGGGCGCCGCGCGGCTCGGGCCGAGACCCTCCGCCTCGCCGAGCTCGCCGAGCGCGCGCGGCGGTCCCTGGAGGGCCGCGGCCCGGCGGGCGCCCCCGAGGGCCTGGCGGGGAGCGGGGCGTGACCGCCGTCGGGACGGGCCGGTACGAGCGCTCCGCCCGGTTCTGGCTCCGGGCCTACCCGCCGCGCTGGCGTCGCCTGCACGGCGACGAGGCGCTCGCGGTCCTGCTCGACCTCGCGCCAGGCCCGGACGGCGCCGGGGTGCCGCGCGGCATCGGCGCGCGCGAGGCGTGGGGGCTGGTCCGCGCGGGGTGGGCGCTGCGCCGGCGCGAGCACCCGCCGCTCGGGCGCTGGCTCCTGTACCGGCTGTTCGACGCTCGGCTGCCCGCGCGCTACTGGTGGTGGGTGGCCGACGACATCCACGGCGCGCTGTATCCCTGGCGCGTGACCACCACGGGACTCGGGACCGCCGTCGCCATCTTCTACGGCTGGCCCGTGCTGGCGCAGGTCCTGTTCTCGCAGGACGTCACGCGGCCCGACCTCTGGCTGATCCTCGTGTGGTGCGGGACGTTCCTCGTCGGGGGCCTGCTCTTCCGTCGTTCGCACGTCGCTCGTGCGTGGCGCAAGCACGTGCTCGACGGCAACATCCCCGTGGACACGCCCGACCCGCCTCGGACCGCGGGCGCCTGAGCCCGGCGGTCCGCCCCCGTGCCAGGGCGCGGACACCCGCCAGGGCGGTCCTGCGGGCCCGGTAGACTGGCCGCGGAATCCCGCCGTCGGCTCCCGCTCGTCCCGTCCCTCCGGCCGTCCTCGACGGCCGAGACGTGGCCGGGATCCCGGAGCCCCGGCCCTCCCGAACTCTCTCGCCAAGGAGCCCCCGTGGGACGCGTCGTCGTCGAGGTCATGCCCAAGCCCGAGATCCTGGACCCGCAGGGCAAGGCCGTCGTCGGGGCGCTGCCGCGCCTCGG
>JAQSXO010000391.1 GCA_029256625.1 Cellulosimicrobium sp.
TCGCGCGACGGGGAGTTCTTCGCCGTGCTCACGGTCCGCGCCACGACCGACGGCATCGACCGCGTGCTGTGGATGATGAATCCGCAGAAGCTCGCGGCCCTCTCCGCGTAGGCCCGGCATGCCCCAGCGAGACAGGGCGGCGGTGGCACGGCGCGAGGCCGACCGCGCCGCGCACGACCGCGTCGTCGAGGCGCTCCTGCGCACGACGGCGGCCGAGGACCGGGACGCCGTGCGCGGACTGCTGGACCCGACGGTGACCCTGTGGGTCGACGCCGCCGGCAGCGCCGCCGCGACGCCCGGGATGGTCGAGGGCGTCGACGAGACGGCGCGGGCGCTGTGCCGCGTCCTGCGTCCGGGTCCGGGCGTCGAGGTGGCGGCGCGCTCGGTGAACGGCGTCGCCGGCCTCGTGGTGCGCCAGGACGGCGTCGTGACGGGCGTCGTGAGCGTCGCGGTGCGGTCCGGCCGGGTCGCCGAGGCGTGGGTCGTGCTCAGCCCGTCCAAGCTCGAGCGGTGGAACCGGGACTGACGTCCGGACGGCGCGACGACGGGTCCGGCACGGGTCTAGGGTCGCCACCATGACGCTCTACCTCGACGACCGCGACGAGGGCCTGTCTCCCACGACGAGCCACCCGGTGTTCGTGTCCCTCGCGCCCGCGCCGTTCTACGACGAGGGCGAGGACTTCTCGCCGTTCGGCAACGACTCCGGGCACGACGCGCTGCGGGACCTCGAGGAGTGGTACGCGGCCGACGGCCGCGACGACGCGCTGCCCGCGTTCGTCGACGGGCTCCTCGCGGCGTGGGACCTCGGGGTGCCGGAGGACGTCTGGTCGGCCGGGCGCCAGGCCGCGTCCGACGGGCTCCGCTCCGGCGCGCTCGACGAGGCGGCGCTCGCGGCGGAGGCGCGGGCGCAGGTCGCGATCGTGCTCGGTCAGCTCAAGATCCGGGGTGGCCTCACGCCGCAGGCGCGCCAGGTGGGGGCGCGGGCGCTCGACGTGCTGGGGGCGCTCAACGACCACGCGCGCGCCGCGAGCCCGGACTGGCCGTACGCCGACGCCGACGCCGCCGCGACGGCCGCGATGGCCGCGGTCGTGCGGGACGCGCCCGACCTCGCCTGAGCCGGCGCTACGCCGCCGGCCGCGGCGGGTCGTCGTCGGCGCGGCCGCCCACGAGGGTCCGCACCCGCTCCCACCGCGCCTGGTAGCGGGCACCGAACCGTGCCTGCGCGCGGGCGAGGCGGTGCGGCCGGTGCTCGTACCGCCGTCGGGCCCAGGGCGACGACGGCTTGGCGAGGCGGACCGTCCCGACGAGCGCGACCACCGGGACCACGATCCCGACGAGCCCCGTCGCGAGCTTGCCCTTGAGGATGCACACGAGCGCGAGCAGCAGGTGGACGACGACCGTCACCGTGTAGGCGACCCAGCCGCCCTGCGAGCCGTCGGACGTGACCCCGACCGGCGAGGCGGACAGGAGCAGCGCGCTCCCGATCGCGCCGCCCACGAGGATCGCGTCGATCGAGCGCTGGCCCTCCTCGGTCCAGTAGACGTCGTCGACGTACAGCCACAGCGCGAACTCGTCCAGCGCGAGCGCGGCCCCCGCACCGAACAGGAGCGCCAGCACCTCCGACCACGGGTGGCCGGGGGAGTACCGGAACTCGAGCATGCCGGTGAGGAGGACGAGCAGGATGCCCCAGACCTGGTGGTGCACGTGGACGCCGCCGATGGAGACGTCGCCCAGGAGGGCGCGCCGCCGCGCACCCTGGCCGGTGGCGCGGGAGGCAGGCCGCTCCGTCTCGCCGCGCGCACGGATCCGGCGCGTGATCGACCGCACGAGGACGAACGTCACGACGAACCCGACGAGCGCGAACAGTGCCGGAGCTCGCCCGGTGTCGACGACGTGCTCGGTGTACCACTGCACGGGTGCACCTCCTCCGATGGGCGATCAGGCGCCGCGCGGTCCCTCCCCGGGCCCGTGGTCTCGGTCCATCGTCACCGGTCCCGGGACGTCCCGGCGAGCGGGACGCCCCGGACGGAGGTCAGCGGCTCGGCACGGGCACGCGGTGGAGCGCGCCCTCGCCGTCGAGCTCGAGCGCGACGTCGACCCCGAGGCGGGCGAGGAAGCCGTCGTCGTGGCTGACGACGAGCAGCGCGCCGGCGTAGCCGGACAGGGCCTCGACGAGCCGGTCCACGCTGCGCACGTCGAGGTTGTTCGTCGGCTCGTCGAGCACCAGGAGCTGGGCAGGAGGGTCGGCGAGCAGGAGCCGGGCGAGCGAGACCCGGAACCGCTCGCCGCCCGAGAGGGTCGACACCGGGCGGTCCACGCTCGACCCGCGCAGCAGCAGGCGCGCGAGCTGGTTCCGGATCGCGCCCGGGGCCGCACCCGGTGCCCCGTCGCGCACGTTCTCGAGCGCGCTCCGGGCGTCGTCGAGCCCGTCCAGCCGCTGGGGCAGGTAGCCGACGCGGTCGGTGACGAGCACGCCGCCGGCCCGACCGGGCTCCGGTGCGCGACCGGCGAGCAGGTTCTCCAGGAGCGTCGTCTTGCCGGTCCCGTTGGCGCCGACGAGCGCGACGCGCTCGGGCCCCTGCACGACGACCGTCCGGTTCGTCCCGTGCAGCTCGGCGAGGCGGCGGCCGCGCGGCACGTCCGGGTCGGGGAGCACGAGGTGCACGTGCTCGTCGTCGCGCACGCGGGACGCCGCGGCGTCGAGCGCGTCCTGCGCCGCCTGGACCTTCGCGTCCAGGCCCTGGCGCATCGAGCCGGCGGACACCTGCGCGGCGGACGCCCGCAGGCCCATGGAGATGCGAGACCCCGTGCGGTTCGCCTGGGCGGTGCGCGCCGTCCGCTCGCGACGTGCGAGCTTGGTCTCGGCCTCGACGCGCTGGCGCCTCTCGGCCCGGAGCGCCTGCTCGGCGGTCCGCGCGGCCTGCGCCGCGGCGGCCTGGTCCGCCTCGAGCCGGTCGCGCCACGCGCTGTACGGGCCGCCGAACGTGGTGAGGCGGCCGGCGTGCAGCTCCGCCGTCTCGTCCATGTGCTCGAGCAGGTCGAGGTCGTGGCTCACGACGACGAGCGTCCCGGGCCAGTCGTCGACGAGCGCCGCGAGCCGCGACCGGGTGCCGCGGTCGAGGTTGTTCGTCGGCTCGTCGAGCAGCGTGATGGCGCTGCGCCGCACGCGCAGCCCGCTGATCGCGACGAGCATCGCCTCGCCGCCGGACAGCTCGCCCACGCGCCGGTCGAGGCCGACGCCGTCGAGCCCGATCTCGGCGAGGGCCTGTGCGGCGCGCGCCTCGACGTCCCAGTCGTCGCCGACGGCGTCGAAGTGGCGCTCGTCGACGTCCCCGGACTCGATGGCCCGCAGCGCGGCGAGCGTGCCGTCGATGCCGAGGAGGCGCGCGACGCTCGCGCCCTGGCCGAGGGTCAGGGCCTGGGGGAGGTAGGCGACGTCGCCGGTGGTCGTGACGCGGCCCGACGTCGGCGTGAGCAGGCCGGCGACGAGGCACAGGAGGGTGGACTTGCCGGCGCCGTTGTCGCCGACGAGGCCCGTGCGGCCCGTGCCGAACGTGCCGGTGAGGTGCGAGAGCGCGACGGTGCCGTCGGGCCACTCGTACGAGAGGTCGGTCAGGGTCACCGCGGAGCGGTGCAGGGTGGACATG
>JAQSXO010000392.1 GCA_029256625.1 Cellulosimicrobium sp.
CCTCACGGACACGGCGCACATGCTCACCGACGCGACGGGGCTGGCCGTGGCGCTCGTCGCCGCGTCGCTCGTGCTCCGGCCGGCGACCAAGCGCCGCACGTGGGGGTTCCGTCGCGTCGAGGTGCTCGCGGCGCTGGCGCAGGCGACGCTCCTCCTCGCCGTGGGCGCGTACGCCGTCGTGGAGGGCGTCCGGCGGCTGTTCTCGCCGCCGGAGGTCCCCTCCTGGGAGCTGCTGGTCTTCGGGATCGTCGGCCTCGTGGGCAACGTCGTCGCGATCGCGGTCCTCGCGTCCGGGCGCCGCGCGAACCTCAACCTGCGGGCGGCGTTCCTCGAGGTGGTCAACGACGCGTTGGGCTCGGTGGGCGTCATCGTGGCCGCCGTCGTCATCGCGACGACCGGGTACCAGCAGGCCGACGCGATCGCGGGCCTGTTCATCGCGGTGCTCATCGTGCCCCGCGCCGTCCGGCTCCTGCGCGAGGCGACCGCGGTCCTCATGGAGTTCACGCCCGTGGGCCTCGACCTGGACGACGTCCGCGCGCACATCCTCTCGCTCGACCACGTGGAGGACGTGCACGACCTCCACGCGTCCACGGTCGCGACGGGACTGCCGACCATCTCGGCGCACGTCGTCGTCGACGACGCGTGCTTCCGGGACGGGCACGCGCTCGAGATCACCGAGCGGGTCCGCGCGTGCGTCGCGCACCACTTCCCCGTCTCGGTCGAGCACTCGACCTTCCAGCTCGAGACGGCCGCCCTGCGCGACCGCGAGGCGCACGGCCACGCCTGAGGTCGCGGTCCGACGCGCCGAGCCCGGCGACGAGCCCGGGCTCGGCGTCCGAACCCGGCGACCGACCCCGGTCCGGCGCCCGGCGGGGGCGGTGCGCGGCCCCACTAGGGTGGGTGTCATGACGATCCTCGTGACCGGCGGAGCCGGGTACATCGGCGCGCACGTGGTGCGCCTCCTGCAGGAGCGCGGCGAGAAGGTGGTCGTGGTCGACGACCTCAGCACCGGACGCGCCGACCGCGTCGGCGACGCGACGCTCGTCGAGGTGGACGTCGCGTCCCCGGAGGCCGTCGGCGTGCTGACGCGCGCGCTGACCGAGCACGACGTGCGCGCGGTGGTCCACTTCGCGGCGCGCAAGCAGGTGGGGGAGTCGGTCGAGAAGCCGGCCTGGTACTACCAGCAGAACGTCGGCGGGTTCACCAACCTCGTCACCGCGATGCAGGCGGCCGGCGTGGACCGCCTCGTGTTCTCGTCCTCGGCGGCGACGTACGGCATGCCGTCGGTCTCCCTCGTCGAGGAGAAGCTGCACGCCGAGCCGATCAACCCCTACGGCGAGACGAAGCTCGTCGGGGAGTGGCTCGGCCGCGCGGCCGGCCGCGCGTGGGGGCTGCGGTTCGTCGCGCTGCGCTACTTCAACGTCGCGGGCGCGGGCTGGCCCGACCTCGGCGACCCCGCGGTGCTCAACCTCGTCCCCATGGTGCTCGACCGCCTCGAGCGCGGCGAGCAGCCCAAGATCTTCGGTGACGACTACCCGACGCCGGACGGCACGTGCATCCGCGACTACATCCACGTGCTCGACCTTGCGCACGCGCACCTCGCCGCGCTGGGGTACCTCGACGTCGAGGAACGCCCGTTCGACGTGTTCAACGTCGGGACGGGGCAGGGGTCGTCGGTGCGCGAGGTGATCGACGAGATCGGACGCGTGAGCGGGCTCGACGTCACGCCGGAGATCCTGCCGCGGCGTGCGGGCGACCCGCCGCAGCTCGTGGGCGACCCGCGCCGGATCAACGAGCTCTTCGGCTGGCAGGCGACGAACGGCCTGCCCGAGATCATCTCTTCGGCCTGGGAGGCCTGGCAGGCCGGTCCTCGCCGCATCGAGGTCGCCGCGGCCGGCCGTCCCGAGGGCGCTCCCGAGGTGTGAACGACCACGTCCCGTGCGATCCTTATTCCTCAGCATGCTGAGGAATGACCGGGGAGGTGCCCCGGCGACGGACGACGGGACCATGACGTGGGCGACGAGCACGACCCCGCACGGCTGTACGACCTGACCGCCGCGCGCACGAGCCGGGTCGTGCTCGCGTCGTACTCGACCTCGTTCGGGCTGGGCGCACGCCTGCTCGACGCGCCGACGCGCGACGGGATCGACGCCGTCTACGGCCTCGTCCGCATCGCCGACGAGGTCGTCGACACGCGGCGCGGGGACGGCGCCGCCGACCTCCTCGACGAGCTCGAGGCCGAGACGGCGAGGGCGCTCGACCGCGGGTGGTCGACGAACCTCGTCGTGCACTCGTTCGCGCTCGCGGCGCGGCGCTGCGGCTTCGGCCGCGCAGAGGTCGACCCCTTCTTCGCGTCGATGCGGACCGACCTCACCGTGCGCGTGCACGACCGCGAGAGCTACGAGCGGTACGTGTACGGCTCGGCCGAGGTCGTCGGCCTCATGTGCCTCGCGGTCTTCCTCAACGCGCGGCGCCGCCCGGGCGAGCCGCTCCGGGTGCCCGACCCCGTGCTCGTGCGGGGCGCGCGGGCGCTCGGCGCGGCGTTCCAGAAGATCAACTTCCTGCGCGACCTGCGCACGGACCACGACGAGCTCGGGCGGGCGTACCTGCCCGGCGTCGTCCCCGGGCGCCTGCGGCGTCGCGACGTCGAGGCGTTCTGCCGCGAGGTCGAGGAGGACCTCGCCGCGGCGCGGGCGGCGCTCCCGGGCCTGCCGGTGCGGCCGAGGATCGCCGTCGCCGCGACGGTCGCGGTCTACGAGCGGCTGCTCGCCCGCCTCGCGGCGACGCCGCCCGAGGACATCCTGCGCGCCCGTGTGCGCGTCCCCGACACCGTCAAGGTCGCGCTCGCGGCCCGCGCCGCCGGCGGCCAGCTCCTCGGCCAGGTGGCGTCCGGCCGGTCCCCGCGCCCGCGGAAGGTGCTCGCGTGAGGGCACCGCGCGTCGCCGTCGTCGGGGGCGGGATCTCCGGGCTCGCGACCGCGGCGCTGCTCGCGCGCGGGGGCGCGCGCGTCACGCTGCTCGAGCGCCACGAGACCCTGGGGGGCCGGGCCGGCACGCTCGAGCTCGACGGCTTCCGGTTCGACACCGGGCCGTCCTGGTACTTCATGCCGGAGGTGTTCGACCACTTCTTCGCGCTCCTCGGCGCGCGGGTCGAGGACCACCTCGACCTCGTCCCCCTCGACCCGGCGTACCGCGTCTTCTTCGAGCCGGACGGCACCGACGCCGCGTCGACGTTCGAGCTCTCGGCGAGCCCGGGCGTGAACCGGTCCCGGTTCGACGCGGTCGAGCCCGGTGCCGGCGGACGCCTCTCGGCGTATGCCGCGGACGCGAGCGAGGCCTACGGGCTCGCGCTCGACCACTTCCTGTACACCACGTTCGAGCGCCCGGACCGGGCGCTCTCACCCGCGGTGCTGCGGCGGCTCCCTCGTCTCGCCGCGCTGCTGCGCGAGTCGCTCGCGGACCGCGCGGCGCGCGCCGTCGAGGACCCCCGGCTGCGCCAGCTCCTGGGGTACCACGCCGTCTTCCTGGGCTCGTCGCCGTACCGCGCCCCCGCGCTCTACTCCCTCATGAGCCACCTCGACCTCGTCGACGGCGTCCAGTACCCCCGCGGCGGGATGTACACGCTGATCGAGGCCGTCGCGCGGCTC
>JAQSXO010000393.1 GCA_029256625.1 Cellulosimicrobium sp.
ATCGTCGCGGGCGACGAGCTCGTGACCGTGCTGCACGTGGACTCGATCGTCGAGCGAGCCGGCCTCGCGATGGTCACCACGCGCTGCGAGATCGCCGCGGTCCTGCCGGACGGCGGCACCGAGCCGGTCTCGACCGTCACGTCCACCCTCGCCGTCCGCGGGGAGGGCGCATGAGCACCGACGCCACCCGCCCCGTCCTCGCGGACCTGTCCGTCGGCGACGTGATCGGTACGCGCACGGTCGAGGTCGACCGCGCCCGCCTCGTGCGGTACGCCGGCGCGAGCGGCGACTTCAACCCGATCCACTGGAACGACGCCTTCGCGGCCGAGGTCGGCCTGCCGGGCGTCATCGCGCACGGCATGTTCACCATGGGCGCCGCCGTCGCGCTGGTCGAGGACTGGGCCGGCGACCCGGGTGCCGTCGTCGACTACCAGACGCGGTTCACGCGTCCCGTGCCCGTGCCGAACCCCGGCGTCGCGACGCTCGAGGTCACCGGGACTGTCGGCGCGGTCGACGTCGACGCCGGCACGGTCCGCGTCGACCTCACGGTCACGTTCGAGGGCGCGCGCGTGCTCGGCAAGTCGCAGGCGGTCGTCCGCCTCTGACCCTGCCGTCGCGTACGGCGACGCCTCCTGACGCCTTGAGGGCGCCGCACCCGACCGGGTGCGGCGCCCTCGTCGTCGTGACGGCCGGTCGACGGATTCGACATCGATTGCCACGGCACGCCCTCTTTCGTCGTGGAAACGCTCCCACTAGCGTGGGTGCCGCCCCTCACGACGTCGAAGGAGACGCTCATGACCCAGCACGGTGGCCTTCCCGTTCCCCACGAGCCCGGCGGTCCGAGCCGTACGCCCGCGCGCGGGATCGACCGTCGCACCGTCCTCGCGCTCGGCAGCGCCGTGGCGCTCGCCGGGCTGACGGCGACGCCGGCGGCAGCGCGGCAGGGCGCGACCCTGGCCGGAACGCCCGGCGTCGCGCGGCATGGCAGCGGTGGTGGCTCCGCGAGCGGCCGGGCGGCATCGGTCCAGCGCGCCCACGCCTTCCTCGCCGCGGCGACCGACGCCTATCCCGACGTCAACCCGGGCCCGCGCCTCGCCCAGTCGTACGCCGACCAGCTCGGCCTGTTCTCCACGGCGTTCGTCTACGACAACGCCCTCGCCGTCCTCGCGACGCTCACCGCCGGCCGGCGCTACCTCGACCGCGCGCGGGCGCTCGGCGACGGGCTCGTGTTCGCGCTCGAGAACGACCCCGACCACGACGACGGTCGCCTGCGCCAGGCGTACAACGTCGGTCCGTACACGTTCTACGACGGCACGCCGCAGGAGCACGGGCTCGTCCTGCCCGACGGCACGGCGAACGTCGGGTGGCAGTTCGGATTCCTCGGGACGGCGGTGGGCGACATGGCCTGGCCGGGCATCGCCCTGCTGCACCTGCACGCCGTGACGCGCGAGCGGCGCTACCTCGACGCGGCCCGGCGGATCGGCGAGTGGATCGTCGCGAACACGTGGTCGACCGCGCCGCTCGGCGGGTTCTCGTTCGGTGTGGACGGCGCGAACGTGCCGGTGCCCAACGGGTCGACCGAGCACAACGTCGACTGCGTCGCGTTCTTCCGCCAGCTCGGGTCCGTGACGCGCGACCGGCGCTGGGGCCGTGCCGCCGAGCACGCGCGCGCGTTCGTCGACCGCATGTGGGAGCCCGACGGCGGCTACCTGTACACCGGGACGAACGACGGCACCGAGATCAACCGGGACCCGCTCCCGCTGGACCCGCAGACGTGGGGCTGGCTCGCGCTGCGCGAGCGGCGCTACGCCCGCGCGCTCGACTGGGCGGACGACGCGCTGGCCGCGCGCGACGTCGCGGGCGAGGGGGTGTCGCAGCTCCCCGCGGGCACGGTCGTCGAGGGCGTGACGTTCTCGAGCGCGAGCCTGACGTCGACGGCGTCGTACAACGGCCTGCCGGTGCACCAGCAGGGGGTGTGGCTCGAGGGGACGGCGCAGCTCGCGTCGGCGCTCGCGGACCGCGGGGCACGAGGGCGCGGGAACCGCGACGACCGGCGGCGAGGGCGCCGGGGCTGCGAACGGGACGACGACCGGGTCCGCGCCGAGGGCCTGCTGCGCGAGGTGCAGGGCGCGCAGGAGGCCGTCGGCGCCGGCCAGACGATCGGCGGCGCCGCGCTGCCGGAGCGGTCGGGCGTCGTCGCCGCGTCCAGCCTGCTCGACTCGGGGTTCGGGTTCGGGTACTTCCAGGTGCAGCACGTCGGGGCGACGTCGTGGTACCTCATGGCGGCCGCGCGGGCGAACCCGTTGCAGCCGGGCCGGCTCGGCTGACCGATCCGAGCGGCCGGTGTCAGGTGGTGGGGGCGGGGCCCGTCGTCGTCCCCACCACCAGCTCGACGTCGAGCTCGACCGTCGTCGGCGTCTCGCCCGCGAGCTGGCGGATCACGGCGAGCCCCAGCTCGGAGCCCTTGCGGGCGAGGGGCTGGTGGACGCTCGTGAGGACGTCGGGGGCGAGCCACGGGAGGTCGAGCCCGTCGAACCCGGCGACCGAGACGTCGTCGGGCACTCGCAGGCCGAGCTCGCGCGCGGCAAGGAGCGCACCCGCGGCGAGCAGGTCGGAGTGGGCGATGACGGCGGTCGGGCGCGTCGCGGGGTCGGCGGCCTCGGTCGTCCCGTCCGCGGCGGTGCTGCCCAGCAGGGCGAGCGTGGCGGAGCGGCCGTGCTCGACGAGCGACGCCTCGGTCTCCCAGCTCGCGACGGGTTCGACGACGTCGCGCACGCCCGCGAGCCGGTTGGCCGTCGGCGTGCGGTCGACCTGGGCGAGCCGCTGCGCATCGATCGGGCCGCTGCGGTCGGAGTTGTCGAGGGGGAGCGAGACCTCCGCGACGCGCGTGTGGCCGAGGTCGACGAGGTGCCGCACGACGTCTGCGGTCCCGGCGCGGTCGCGGATCGCGACGAGCGGGGTGCCCTCGACGGCGCGCCCCTCCCCGATGACGACCGGCACGCCCCGGCGCTGCAGGGCGGCGAGCGTCGCGTCGTCCGACCCCACGCCCCAGACGAGCACGGCGACGTCCATCGCGGCGCTCTCGACGAGGGGGTCGACGGCGCGGGCCGGGTCGTCGGACGGGATGCCGGGGATGAGGAGGACGCCCAGGCCGTTCTCGCCGAGCGTCGAGACGAGGCCGTCGAGCACCTGCACGGCGACGGGGTCGCGGAACGCGCGGCGGAGCTGGTCGCCGACGACGACGCCGACGACGCCCGATCGGCCCGACCGGAGCTGCCGGCCGAGCGGGTTGGGGCCGGTGTACCCGAGCTCCTTCGCGGCGTCGAGCACGCGTGCCCGGGTCTCCGGGGTGATCGGCCCGGCGCCGGAGAAGGCGAGCGACGCCGTCGAGACGGAGACTCCCGCGAGCTCGGCGACCTTGGCGAGCGTGGGCCGGTGGGCCGGCGCGGCGGCCGCCGCGGGCTCCCGGTTCCCGGGGGTGTCGCTCATCACGCTCCCTGCCTCCCGCGCGTGCGGGATTCTCGATTGACGCGCGGCCAGCGTACCCGCACACTGGTGACCATGCCTCGAATCGATTCGAAGCGCACTCTCGTCCGTCGGATCGAATCGATTCGAGGAGGTGCTGCGCAGTC
>JAQSXO010000394.1 GCA_029256625.1 Cellulosimicrobium sp.
CTGCTCACCAACGCGGCCTGGGGCGCGCTCGCGGGGGCCGTGGCGCTCGGTCTCCTCGCGGCCCGACGCCGTTGAGGCCGACCAGCCGACGGCTCCCCGCGCCACCACGCCTCGTCGCGCCGCCACGTCTCCTCGCGCCACCCCGCCTTCCCACGCCACCCCGACTCCGAGACCGCCGCGTCCCGGGCACCACCCGGAGCCGCGACCCCGCGGGCTCGGGGTGGTGCCGGGGACGGGGCGGTCCCGAAGTCGGGGTAGCGCGGCGAGCGGTCGGCTGGTCGGGCCTCAACGGCGTCGGGCCGCGAGGAGACCGAGCGCCACGGCCCCCGCGAGCGCGCCCCAGGCCGCGTTGGTGAGCAGCATCGGGACGATCGCGACGGGGTGCGCGACGGGGCCCTGGAGCTCGCCGGTGAGGATCGGCGAGAGCACGGCGCTGAGGATCAGCGCGAGGACGCCGTAGGCGAGCCCGACGGCCACGCCGGTCGCGAGCGGGTGCGCCGGGCGGGCGACGACGATCGCGACGACCCACACGACCGTGAGCACGAGGGTCGTGAGCAGGGGCGCGGCGGGCCGGCCGATCGCGTCGTCGAGGCCTGTGACGCTCAGGAGCGGTCGGACGAGCGCGAGCGCGCCGAGCCCGAGGACGAGCGGCCAGCTCAGCGAGCGGACGGTCTCGCCGAGCGTGGGGCTGGCGGCGGGTGCCGGCGCCCCGGGCCGTCCGGGCGGGACGGCGGGACCGGGCGGGACCGGAACGCCAGGTGGGGCGGACGATGCGGGCGGGACGGACGACGCGGGCGGTGTCGGGCGGTCGGGCACGGGGCCGGGAGTCGGGTTCATGCGGTCGACGCTAGGGAGCGGCGGCGCGGCGCCGCGTCCGCCCCGGCACGCGACGCGATGCGTCGTCCCGCGCCCCGCGCGTACGCGTCTCGACGTAGTCGACCCTGACGTGGACCCGCCCCGCGACGGACGCGCGTCGGGGTGGGTCTTCCTAGACTCGGTGAGCGTGACGTCTCCCGACATCCCGCACGACCGGCCCTCCGGACCGCCGCCCGCGACGCGGCCGTCGCGCCCGTCGCCACCGCCGTGGCTCATCGACGCCCTGCTGGGGTTCGCGGTGTTCGACGTCGTCGCGTTCGCCATCGCCGCCGACGTCGGGGGCACGCGGGCCGACCCGTGGGTCGCGTACCCGATCGCCCTCGTGCTGGGGCTGCTCGTGCTCGGCCGGCGCCGCTTCCCCGTCGGGGTCCTCGTCGCCACCGCGCTCGTCATCTGCGCGTACTACACGCTCGACCTGCCCGCGATCGGCCTCGCCCTGCCCGTCTCGGTCGCGCTGTACTCGGCGGCCGTCGCGGGCCGGCTCGGGTGGGCCGTCGGGGTCGCGGCGGCGCTCGTCGTCGCCTCGACGTACTTCCGGCTCGCCGAGGGCGACGACGTCCGGTACGTCGTCGGCTACGAGCTGGCGACGACCGTGGCGCTCATGGCCGCGGCGATCGCCCTCGGGCACGGGTCGTTCGCCCGCCGGCAGCGCGACGAGCAGCGGCGCCACGCGGACGTGCTGCGCGAGCAGACGCACGAGCTCGAGGCCGCCGACCGGCTCGCGCACGACCGCGAGGCCGTCGCCCGGGACCTGCACGACGTCGTCGGGCACCACCTCGCCGTCGTCGCCCTGCACGCGAACGTCGCCCGCGAGGCGCTGGACGACGTGGACGCCGCCGGTCCGGCAGGGTCCGACGCGCTCGCGACCGCACGGGCCGAGCTGGAGCTCGTGCGGACGGCCACGACGACGGCCCTGGCGGACCTGCGCGCCACGGTGCGCGCGCTGCGCGGGACGACCGCGCCCGCGGGGCTCGCGGACCAGGCACGGCTCGACAGGCTCGACGACCTCGCGCGCACGGCCCGGGCGGCCGGGCTCGACGTCACCCTGGACGTCGACCTGCCACCGGGGACGGCCGACGGCACCGCCGCGGGTGCGGCGGCGTACCGGGTCGTCCAGGAGGGCCTGACCAACGTGCTGCGGCACGCCGGGGCGCGCACCGCCGTCGTCCGCGTGGCGCTGGAGCCCTCGGCCGGGACGCCGGGCGGCGTGCTCGCCGTCGAGGTGTGCGACGACGGCCACGGGGCGCGGGGCGCGGGTGACGCCACGGACCGTGGCGGGTTCGGGCTGCGCGGCCTGCGCGAGCGCGTCGCGGTCCTGGGCGGCACGGTCGAGACCGACACGCCCGACGACGGCGGTTTCCGGCTGCGGGCGCGCGTGCCGGTCACGCCGGGAGCCACGGTGCGCGGGACGGCTTCGGTGCAGGCCCCGCAGTCCTCGGGCGGGGGTGCCGCGTGATCCGGGTCGTGCTGGTCGACGACCAGCCGCTCGTGCGGACCGGCATCCGGGCGCTGCTCGAGCGTGCGGACGACGTCGAGGTCGTCGGCGAGGCGGCCGACGGTCGCGAGGGCGTGACGCTCGTGCGCCGCGTGCGCCCCGACGTCGTCCTCATGGACCTCCAGATGCCCGTGCTCGACGGGATCGCGGCCACGCGTCAGATCGTCGACGACGCGACCTCCGCCCCGGTGCCGCCGGACAGTCCGACGGGCGCGGACGGTGCCGCGCCCGGACCGCGCGTCGTCGTCCTCACGACGTTCGACGACGACGCGAACCTCTTCGCCGCGCTGCGTGCCGGGGCGTCGGGCTTCCTGCTCAAGGACGCGAGCCCGGACGAGCTGCGCGGCGCGGTCCGCACGGCCGCCGCGGGCGACGCGCTGCTCTCCCCCGCGGTGACCGCGCGCGTCGTCGCGCAGGCCGTCGACGCGGGGAGGCGCGACGACGCGCTCGCCGCCGCGGTCGCGGACCGGCTCACGGACCGCGAGCGCGAGGTGCTCGCGCACGTCGGCCGCGGCCTGACGAACGACGAGATCGGCGCGGCCCTGTTCATGAGCCCGGCGACGGCCCGCACGCACGTGGGCCGCATCCTCGCCAAGCTGGGGGTGCGGGACCGGGCCGGTCTCGTCGTCGTCGCCTACGAGACCGGCCTGGTCCGCCCGGGCACCCCGCCCAGGTAGAGCCGAGGTCCGCGAGGTAGAGGCGTGGTCATGACCAGGGCTCTACCTCGCGCTACCACGGCTCTACCTCGCGACGGGAGGGGCCCACACCTCAGGCGTCGAGACCGCGGCGCGCGAGGAGCGGCGCGATGTCGGCGTCGCGGCCGCGCAGCTCGCGGAACGACCGCAGCGGGTCCTGGGAGCCGCCGCGCGCGAGCAGCACGCGGCGGAAGCGCTCGCCGTTCTCGCGCGACAGGCCGCCGTTCTCGCGGTACCACTCGACGGTGTCGGCGTCGAGCACCTCGGACCAGATGTAGGAGTAGTACCCGGCCGCGTACCCGCCGCCGAACACGTGGTTGTAGTACGTGGTGCGGTAGCGCGGCGGGACCGGCGCGAACGCGACGCCCGCCGCGTCGAGCGCGGCCGCCTCGAAGGGCACGACGTCCGCCTCGGACGACGGCACGCCGTCGGGCCCCACCTGATGCCAGGCCTGGTCGAGCAGCGCCGCGGCGAGGTACTCGGTCGTCCCGAAGCCCTCGTTGAACTGGCGCGAGGCGAGCATCGTGTCCACCCACTCGGCCGGCATCGGCTCGCC
>JAQSXO010000395.1 GCA_029256625.1 Cellulosimicrobium sp.
GTCCGAGGTCGACGACCTCGTGACGTTCGCGAACGAGAACCCGGTCGGCACCGGCCCGTACAAGGCCGACGCCGTCACCGAGGCGGCCTACACGGTCGTGGCGAACGAGGACTACTGGGACGGTGCCCCCCAGGTCAAGAAGGTCCGCTACCTCGGGATCGACCAGAACCAGAGCGCCGAGGACCTCATGACCACGGGCAAGGTCGACTGGACGGCCATGTTCGTGGCCGACCCCGACCGCATCACCGCGGACGGGCGCCTGAGCATGATCAACACGCCGCAGGACCCGACGACGATCTACACGTGCGTGTCGGTCGACCTCGGCTGCGCCGGCCCGCAGACCGACGTCGCGGTGCGCCAGGCGATCAACCTCGCGATGGACCGCACCGAGATCAACGAGAAGGCGTTCGCCGGTCTCGCCGCGACCGCGTCCCCGACGTTCGCGCTGCTCGGTCGCGACGACCGCTGGATCTCGCCCGACGTCGAGGCGGAGAGCCCGCAGACGGCCGACGCCGCGGCCGCGTCGAAGGTCCTCGAGGACGCCGGCTACACCAAGGGTGCGGACGGCATCTACGAGAAGGGCGGCCAGAAGGTCGAGCTGACGCTCATCACGGTCGACGGCTGGAACGACTACAACGCGGTCGGCGACCTGCTCGTCGAGCAGGCGAAGGCCGCCGGCATCGCGATCGTCCACAACAAGGTCACGCAGCAGGAGATGTCGGACGCGCGCGTCGCGGGCACCTACCAGCTCATGGTCGGTGGCATCACGGGCCCGTCGCTCGACGACCCGTTCAGCATCTACCGCCAGTGGATGACGACGGACTACACGCGACCCGTCGGTGAGGTCATGGAGTCCGGCCTCTTCAACTACGTGCGCTACACCAACCCGAAGGTCGACGCCGCGGTCGAGGCGGCGGCCTCGACGAACGACGAGGCCGCGAAGCAGGAGCAGTACGCGGTCATCCAGGAGGAGATCGTCCGCGACCTGCCCTACATCCCGGTGGTCGTGAACGCCTCCCAGACGTTCATGGACACGAAGGACTTCACGGGCTGGCCGACCGACGGCGACCTCTACGCCTTCCCGCCGTCGTGGAGCACGGTCTCGCTGGGCGTCGTGCTCTCGAAGCTCGAGCCGACGAGCTGATGCGACCGCGCCGACGAGGAGGACCGAGGAACGAGGGACACGCGACATGAGGTACTACGCACGACGGGTCACGTTCTACGTGATCACCCTCTGGGCAGCGGTCTCGCTGAACTTCCTCATCCCGAAGCTCATGCCGGGTGACCCCAAGCAGATCTTCATCGACAAGTTCCTGCGCAAGGGCGGCGAGCTGACGCCCCAGATGCAGAACAGCATCGACCTCCTCTTCGGCGCGGACGGCGACGCCTCCCTGTGGGACCAGTACGTGGACTACTGGGGGCGCCTGTTCCAGGGAGATCTCGGGATCTCCATCACCTACTACCCCCAGCCCGTCACCGAGCTGATCGGCCAGGCGCTGCCCTGGACGGTCGGGCTCGTGGGACTCGCGACGATCATCTCGTTCGTCCTGGGTGTCGGGCTGGGGGCGTGGGCCGGCTGGAAGCGCGGCACGTGGGTGGACAGCATCATCCCCGCGTCGACGCTCCTCCAGGCGGTGCCCTACTTCTGGCTCGCCCTCATCCTCGTCTCCGTCTTCTCGGTCTCGACCGGGTGGTTCCCGCGGATCGGCAGCTACGACATCTTCGGCTTCGACACCGGCCCCGAGTGGTCGTGGGCGTTCGTCGGCAGCGTGATCTACCACGGGTTCCTGCCCGCGCTGACGATCGTGCTGTCGTCGGTGGGCGGCTGGCTGCTCGGGATGCGCAACATGATGGTGTCCACGCTGTCCGAGGACTACGTCACGACGGCCGAGGCCAAGGGCCTGCGCCGCATGCGGGTGGCGATCACCTACGCGACCCGCAACGCCGCGCTCCCGTCGTTCGCCGGGTTCGGCGTCGCGCTGGGGTTCGTCGTGGCCGGGTCGGTCGTCATGGAGCAGGTCTTCAGCTACCCGGGTCTGGGCAAGCTCCTGTTCAACGCGGTCCAGGCGAGCGACTTCGCGCTCATGCAGGGGACGTTCCTCGTGATCACGCTCGCCGTGCTCGCCGCGAACTTCCTCATGGACATCATCTACGGATTCATCGACCCGAGGGCGCGCGCCAATGTCTGACAACACCCGCGACACGGAGATCGTGACCCCCGCCGCCGACGCGGCCCCGGCCGCCACGGTCGTGGTCGACGGGCTCGCGCCGGCGACGACCACCGAGGGGATCGTCCCGGACGTCCGGGACGTCCCCGCGCCGCTCGACCAGGACGCCCCCGCCGCGCCCGCGCGCCGTGGCCTGCGGGCGATGCTCCCGCGCCGGTCCGGCAAGCTCACCGCCGGGATCGTCCTCGTGGCGGGCATCCTGCTGTTCACGTTCGTGGCGCCGTTCTTCACCCAGGACCCGCGCTCGACGGCGAACGCGCGGTTCCTGCCGCCGAGCGCCGAGCACCTGCTCGGCACGAACCACATCGGGAACGACATCTTCGCCCAGGTCGCGTACGGCGGGCAGGGCTCCCTGATGGTGGGCCTCATCGCCGGCGCGATCGCGCTCGTGCTGTCGATCGTCTTCGGCATCGTCGCGGGGTACCGCGGACGGTTCACCGACGAGGCTCTCTCGCTCGTCACGAACATCATGCTCGTCATCCCGGGCCTGCCGCTGATCATCGTCATCTCGGCGTACCTGCAGACGCGGTCGCTCCTCATCGTCGCCGTGATCCTCGGGCTCACGGCCTGGCCCGGTGCGGCGATCGTGCTCCGCATGCAGGCCAAGTCGCTGCGCGCGCGCGACTACGTGTCCGCGGCGCGCGTGGCGGGCGAGAAGACGCCGCGGATCATCCTCGTGGAGATCTTCCCCAACCTCCTGCCCCTCCTCACCGCGCAGTTCCTCGGTGCGGTGCTCCTCGCGATCCTCGCCGAGGCGGGGCTGTCGTTCCTCGGGCTCGGCCCGTCGGGGTCGATCACGTGGGGCACGATCCTCAACCAGGCGAGCTCGAACAACGCGCTGAGCCTCGGCATGTGGTGGTGGTTCGTCCCGCCGGGCCTGCTCATCGCGCTCTTCGGCTGCGGGCTCGCGCTCATCAACTTCAGCCTGGACGAGATCATCAACCCCCGGCTGCGCCTGGGCCCGGCCGCGGTCAAGAGCGTGCGCAAGGCCCGCAAGGCCGGCCTCGCCGCGGACGCGGACCCCGACGCCGCGGGGTCGGATGCCCCCGGCGCCGACGGCGGCGACCCTGACGGCACGGACACCGACGCCGACGACGCGAAGGAGACGGTGGGCGCATGACCGCCACGACCACGGCCGCCGGGCCGCTGACCAGCGAGGGGCACACCGCCTACCTCGTCGGCAAGGAGCCGGTGCTCACCGCGCGGCACGTCTCGATCGACTACGAGGTCGAGCCGGTCGTCCACGCCGTCAAGGACGTCTCGCTCACGCTGCACCGCGGCGAGATCCTCGGGCTCGCGGGCGAGTCGGGCTGCGGCAAGACGACGCTCGCGTACGGGATCAACCGCCTCCTCAAGCCCCCGGCGCTCCTCACGTCCGGGACGGTGACGTTC
>JAQSXO010000018.1 GCA_029256625.1 Cellulosimicrobium sp.
GTCGTCGAGACCCCCGACGAGGTCGCGCGCTTCCCGTTCGTCGAGCCCCCGGACACGCGCGCCGTGCGCGACGGCGTCCAGCTCCTCACCGAGCTCGGCGCCCTGGCCACGTCCGACGGCGTCACGCGCCTCACCGAGGTCGGGCGCGTCCTCGCGCAGCTCCCCATGGACCCGCGCCTCGCCCGCATGATCTGGGAGGGCTCGAAGCTCGGCGTCGCGCGCGAGGTCGCGATCATCGCCGCCGTCATGTCGATCCAGGACCCGCGCGAGCGCCCCGCCGAGGTCCGCGCGCAGGCCGACCAGGCGCACGCGCGCTTCACCGACCCGCACTCCGACTTCCTCACCTACCTCAACGTCTGGGAGTACGTCCGCGAGCAGCAGCACGAGCTCTCGTCCTCGGCGTTCCGCCGCCTGTGCAAGGCCGAGTACCTCAACTTCCTGCGCATCCGCGAGTGGCAGGACGTCGTCGCGCAGCTCCGCGAGATGTCCAAGCCCCTCGGCATCGACATGTCGTACAAGCCCCGCGCCGGGCGCTCCGGCTCGGGTTCGGCGGCGGAGGGGGCGTCGGGCTCACCCGCCGCGGACCCGAGCACCGCCCCCGACCCGACCACCGCCGAGCCGAGCGCGGCGTACAAGCGCGCCTGGGACGGCGACACGATCCACAAGGCGCTGCTGTCCGGGCTGCTGTCGCAGATCGGGATGCAGGACACGGGCGACGTGAAGGCGTCGTCGGTCGCGCACCTCAAGGGCGAGGCCCGGGCCAAGGCGCTGCGGCGCGCGCAGAAGCAGGCGCGCAACGAGTACACCGGCGCGCGCGGTGCGCGGTTCGCGATCTTCCCCGGGTCGCCGCTGAGCAAGAAGCCGCCGGCGTGGATCATGGCGGGCGAGCTCGTGGAGACGTCGCGGCTGTGGGCGCGGGACGTCGCGCGCATCCAGCCAGAGTGGGCCGAGGACCTCGCGGGCGACCTCGCGCGGCGCACGTACTCCGAGCCGCACTGGTCGACCAAGCGCGGCGCGGCGATCGCGACCGAGAAGGTGCTGCTGTACGGCGTGCCGATCGTCGCCGACCGCAAGGTCCTCTACGCCAAGGTCGACCCCGAGGCCGCGCGCGAGATGTTCGTGCGGCACGCGCTCGTGCAGGGCGAGTGGACCACGCACCACCGGTTCTTCCACGACAACCGCAAGCTCCTCGAGGAGGCCGAGGAGCTCGAGGCGCGCTCGCGCCAGCGCGGGCTCGTCGTCGACGACGACCGCTGGTGGAAGACGGCGCGGCGCCGCGACCCCGACCTGCTCACCTTCACGCTCGAGCAGCTCGTGCCCGACGCCGAGCAGATCGACACTTCCCAGTTCCCCGAGACCTGGCCCCAGGGCGAGCTCACACTCCCGCTCACCTACCAGTTCCAGCCCGGGACCGAGGCCGACGGCGTCACCGTGCACGTCCCGATCTCCGTGCTCAACCGCGTCGTCCCCGACGGGTTCGACTGGATGGTGCCCGGCCTGCTCGACGAGCTCGCCACCGCGACCATCCGCTCGCTGCCCAAGCCGGTCCGCGTCCAGCTCGTGCCCGCGCCAGACGTCGCGCGCGACGTCGTCGCCTGGCTCCGCGCGCACACGCCCACCTGGGAGGACATGGCCCGCGCGGGCGACATGGCCGAGCCGTTCCACGTCGCGTTCACGCGCGCCGTCCGGGCGCTGCGCGACGCCGTCATCCCCGACGACGCATGGGGCCCCGAGCAGGAGGCACGCCTCCCCGCGCACCTGCGCATGACGTTCCGCGTCGAGGACCCGCGCGGCCGCGGCGGGTCCGTCGTCCTCGACGAGTCGAAGGACCTCCTCGCGCTCCAGCGCCGCCTCGCCGCCCAGAACCAGGCGGCGGTGCGGGCGGCGGTCAAGGGCGCGGTGGGTGCTGCTCTGCGCGAGGCGGCTTCGGGATCGGTTCCCGGGTCGGGTCCGTCGGTCTCGGGGTCGGGTTCGGCGGCGGAGGGGGCGTCGGTGCTCGGGCTACCATCCGCGCCGCTCGTTCCTCGCGGCGCTCCCGCCAGGCCCGCCACGCCCTTCGCATCCGACGCCCCCTCCCCCGCCTCCGCGTCCGGCTCGCCGACGCGCCGCGGCCATGGCACGGCGCCGGACGGCGCAGGGTCGCCCTCGGCGTCCGGTTCGCCGCGGCGAGGCGACGCACCGCCCGCGGACCCCACCACGGCCGCGCTCGTGAGCGAACGCACCAACCTGATCACCTGGCCCGACGACCTCACCGACGGGCGGCTGCCCGCGGCGGTGTCGACGGACCTCGGGGGTGGGGTCGTGGTGCGGGGGTACCCCGCGGTCGTCGAGGAGCAGGACGCGAAGGGCAAGCCGGTCGTCGCGCTGCGCGTGCTCGCCGACGCGAACGCGCAGGCGCGCGAGCACGCGCGCGGCATGCGGCGTCTGCTGCTGTCCGAGACGGCGCTCCAGACCGGGCGCATCACCAGCCGGTGGAACGGGACGCAGTCGCTCACGATGGCGGCCAGCCCGTACCGGAACACGGACGCGCTCGTCGCGGACCTCCAGCTCGCCGCGGTGATCGCGCTGACGAGCGGCGGGAGCGGGCAGTACGGCACGCAGCCGGACGTCGCGACGATCCGCGACGCCGAGGCCTACGCGGCGGCGCGGGCGTTCGTGCGGACGCACCTGGAGGACCAGGTGCACCAGGTGGTCGGGCACGTGGTCGCCGCGCTCACGGCGTCGCGGAACCTCGACGCGGAGATCCGCGCGTCGAACAGCCTCGCGCTGCTCAACACGCTCACGGACCTGCGCGACCAGGCCGCGGGCCTGATCCACGACGGCTTCGTCTCCCAGACCCCGCCCCGACGGCTGCCGCACCTCACGCGCTACCTGCGCGCGGCGTCGTACCGGCTGGAGAAGGCGCAGGCGAACCCGAACCGCGACGCCGAGCTCGCGTGGCGCGTGCACGACGTCGAGGAGGCGTACCAGCGCGCCCGCGCCGCCTACGCCCAGGGCCCGGCAGATCCCGCCCGCGCGGCCGACCTGGCCGAGGTCCGGTGGCTGATCGAGGAGCTGCGCGTGTCGCTGTTCGCGCAACAGCTCGGCACCGACG
Source organism: Cellulosimicrobium sp. (assembly GCA_029256625.1). Classification (GTDB taxonomy): domain Bacteria; phylum Actinomycetota; class Actinomycetes; order Actinomycetales; family Cellulomonadaceae; genus Cellulosimicrobium. The sequence continues at coordinate 3,095 of JAQSXO010000018.1, forward strand.
GCCCGGTGAGCGAGAAGCGCATCCGCAAGCTCCTCGCCCCCGACGGCTGGTGACACGGGGCGGCGCACGGCGTGGGCGCCGCCCGCCGCCCCGCGGTCAGCAGGTCTCGAACACGTACGAGTACGGCTCGCCCGTCTCCTCGACGGGGTCGAACCCGCTCACGTCTGTGTCGGGCGTGACGAGGTAGAGGTCGCGCAGCACGGTCAGGGGTGCGCGGTCGCCGAGAGCGCAGACGTCGGCGAACGTGAGGCCCTCGCCCGCGAGCGGGCCGGGGTACTCGACCTGCAGCACGTGGTCCCCGTACACGTCGGTGTACGCGGAGCACTCGTCCCAGACGGCGCACTCCTCGGTCACGGCGAAGTCGAAGCCGAGGTCGTCGTGCGCCACCTGCGTGATCTCCGCGGCGTTCTTCTGTGCGATGGCGAGCCCGGCGTCGTGCGCGAGACCGACGTACGCCGTCGCGAGCGCGTGCGCGCCGGCCTCGTCGATCTGGTCGAACCGGGTCCAGGTGTCGAGGTTGTCGATCTCGACGGCGTCGAACCCGTCGTCGGCGCACCCCGTGACGACCGGGCCGAGGAGGTCGAGGATCCCGTCCCGCTGCGCGGCGGTCGAGGGGTCGAGCACGAACTCGTCCGGCCAGTCGGGGTCGATCACGAGCTCCCCGCCCGCGTCGTGCAGCAAGAGCTCCTCGTGGTCGAGCCAGAGGTCGGCGTCGTCGGGCTGCGTCTGGAACCCGTTGACGTAGCAGACGTTGTACGCGCCCGGGAGCGGCGCTGCCGTCGCGTCGCGCACCACCACGTCGGGGGCGACCGGCCCCGATCCCGCGTCGACCTGGTCGTAGGCGCCGCCGAGCTGGTAGTCGAGGATCCCGCTCGTGGGCGGCAGCTCGACCACCCCCGCGGTCGTCGCGTCGGTCGTGGTCGTGCGCGCCGCGTCCGGGACCGGGCTCGTGCCGCCGACGGCGGGGCCGCCCGCGCACGCGGTCAGCACCAGCGCCGAGCCGAGTGCCAGGCCGGTCGTCGTTCGTCTCATGTGCTCGTTCCTCTCGTCGTGACGCGCTGCCCGCGCGCCATGGTGGGGGTGCCGATCAGGAGATGCAGGACGGTCCGAGGTGTCAGGCGAACACCTGGGTGCAGAGCCGGTCGACGGCGTCGCGCACAGCTCCTCGCGCCGGGGCGAGGTACTTGCGGGGGTCGGTCACCCCGTCGTTCGCGTCGAGGAAGTCTCGCACCTGACGCGTGTAGCCGACGTTGAGCGCGGTCCCGATGTTGATCTTCCGGATCCCGCGTGCGACGGCGTCGCGCAGCATCGCGGAAGGCACGCCGGACGACCCGTGCAGCACGAGCGGGACGGGGACCTCGGCGGCGATCCGCTCGACGAGGTCGAGGTCGAGCTCCGCGGTCGTGCTCGTCATGGCGTGGGAGCTGCCCACGGCGACCGCGAGCCCGTCGACACCGGTCGCGGCGACGAAGGACGCCGCCTCGTACGGGTCGGTCCGCACGCCGGGTGCGTGCGCACCGTCCTTGCCGCCGATCGCGCCGAGCTCGGCCTCGACCCACAGCGTGGTGTCGTGCGCGGACCGGGTGAGGTCGCGGGTCGTGGCGACGTTGTCCGCGTAGTCGAGGTGGGCGGCGTCGACCATGACCGACGTGATCCCGAGCCGCCACGCCTGGTCGACGACCTGGCGCGCGAGGTCGACGTCCTGGACGTGGTCGAGGTGCAGCGAGACCGGGACCCGTGCGGCGACGGCGATCTCCCGGCACGCGGCGACCAGCGCCGTCATGCGCCCCTCGTGGTAGCGGACGGCGTTCTCGCTGACCTGCAGGATGCCGGGAGCCCCGGAGTCCTCGAGGCCGGCGACGATGCCCTCGGCGTGCTCGAGCGTGATGACGTTGAACGCGAGCACGGCGGCGCCGTCGCGCACCGCCGCAGCGACGAGGTTCCCCGTCGCGGCCAAGGTCACAGGGCACCCGCCGGGACGAGGGCGCGGAGCGGCTCGGGCAGCAGGTCCCCGTGCGCCGCGACGAGCTCGTCGCACAGGGCCCAGATCTGTTCCGGCGTGAGGGTCGAGGACGCGTTCGGGTCCATGAGCACGGCCTGGCGCACGAGCCGGGGGTCGCCGGTGCGCGCCGCCTCGACGGTCAGCGCCCCGACGGAGACGTACGGCTGGTTGAGCGCCGCGCACTGTGCCGGGAGCGAGCCCATCGGCACGGGGCGCAGGCCGTCGCCGTCGACCTCCGCCGGGACCTCGACGACCGCACCCTGGGGCAGGTTGTCGATCAGGCCGTGGTTGGGGACGTTGACGTGCACCTCGCGCCGCGTGCCGGTCACGAGGGAGTGGATGATCTGGGGCGCGTACTCGCTCGCGCCGTCCTCGAGCGCGAGGTCCTCGCCGGCGGCGAGCGCACGCCGCGCCGCCTCGAACTCCGCGACGTTCTCCCGGCTGATGCCGACGTACTCGAGCGGCTGGAGGCGGTAGCGCTCGACCTGCTCGTCGGAGCGGAGGAACCACGGCAGGTACTCGGAGGAGTGCTCACTCGTCTCCGTCGGGTAGTAGCCGAGGCGGCGGAAGATCTCGACCCGGACGCGACGCTCGAGCCCGGGGTCGCGGCGGATCGTCTCGCGCAGCCGGGGGTACAGCGACTCGCCCCGGTGCTCCCACTCGAGCAGCCACGCCTGGTGGTTGACGCCCGCAGCCCGGTACCGCGTCTCCTCCACCGGGACGCCCACGAGCTCCGCGAGATCGTGCGCGGTCCAGTACACGGAGTGGCAGAGCCCGGCGACCTTGAGGTCGGGGGCGACGCTGGAGACCCACCACACGTTCATCGCCATCGGGTTCGTGTAGTTGAGCAGCCACGCCTGCGGGCACAGCTCGCGCATGTCGGTCGCGATTCCCTCGAGCACCGGGAACGTGCGCAGCGCGCGGAACACGCCACCGACGCCGGTCGTGTCGCCGATGGTCTGGCGCAGGCCGTGGCGCGCGGGGATCTCGAGGTCCTTCAGCGTCGCGTCGATGCCGCCGACCTGGATCATGTTGACGACGAAGTCGGCACCGTCGAGGGCCCGGCGACGGTCGGCGTACGCCTCGACGGCGGCCGACGCCCCGAGCTGGCGGCTCACCTGACGCGCGGTGCCCTCGGCGACGCGGAGCCGCTCGGGGTCGATGTCGTGCAGCACGAGGCGGGCGTCGGCGAGCTCCGGGTAGCGCAGGATGTCGGCGACGAGCTGGCGGGTGAAGACGACGCTCCCGGCGCCGACGAACGCGATGCTGACCATGTCGACGATCTTCGGCGCCATCGAGCGCACTGTGCAAGAATACGATCATATTTCGCTGATAACACTCACTTTGATTGAGCGATCTGCCTCGTCCGGGCACCGAGAGCCTCGGACGTCCGCCCACGCACCGCCGGAAGGAAGCGCATGTCCGTCGCACCCGACGCCGCGCCCCGCGCGATCTCCCACAAGCGCAGCGACCGCATGATGCGGGCGTTGACGTACGTCAACGAGCACGGCACGGCACGCCTCACGGAGCTGGTCCGTGAGCTCGGCGTCTCCTCGGCCACGATGCGGCGCGACCTCGCGGACATGGAGGAGCAGGGCCTCGTGCTCCGCACGCACGGCGGGGTGCGCGCCCTCGACCCCACGACGGAGGTCCCGGTGCTCCTGCGCGACTCCCGGTTCCGCGAGGCGAAGCTGCGCATCGCCCAGCACGCCGCCGGGCTGCTCCCGCCGGGGCGCTACTCCGTCGCGATCAGCGGCGGCACGACGGCGGCGGCCGTCGCGCGCGCCCTGGCGACGCGACCCGACCTCGCGATCGCCACGAACGCCCTGACGACGGCGACCGAGCTCGCCGCACGCAGCAACCTGCAGGTCATCATGACCGGCGGGTTCGTCCGCTCGAGCTCGCTGGAGGCCGTCGGAGTGCTCGCCGAGCACACGTTCAACGCGATCAACGTCGGCACCGCGTTCCTGGGCACCGACGGCATCAGCGTGCGCGGCGGCGCGACGACGCACGACGAGACGGAGGCGCGCACCAACCACGCGATGGTCGCGCACGCCGAGCGCGTCGTCGTGGTCGCGGACGGGTCGAAGGTGGGGCGCGTGACGCTCGCCAAGATGGCGGACCTCGAGGAGATCGACGTGCTCGTGACGGACTCGTCCGCCGACCCGGCGGCGCTCGACGCGATCGCCGCGGCCGGCGTCGACGTCCAGGTCGTGCCCGACGACGGTCCGGTCGCGGCCGTGCAGCCGACCGAGAGGCCGACCGCGCAGCCCTGACCCCGCAGCGCGTCTACGGCACCGGGAGCGCCACGGTCTCGACCCCGACCTCGCCGGCGAGACGGCGGGCCAGGTCCGCGTCCAGGACGGCTGCACCGGGGACCTGGGCGTTGGCCGTGCCCGCGGCGGCACCGAGCGCCACCGCCTCGGCGAGGGACGCTCCCGCGTCGAGCGCGACGAGCATCCCGCCCAGGAACGAGTCGCCGCTCCCCACCGGGAAGCGGCCGACGTGGCCCTCGAGCCGCACGCGCAGGACGCTCGTGCCGTCGCTCGCCCACGCCCCCTCCGCGCCGTCCGTGACGACCACGAGGCCGCCCGACCGGTCGCCGAGCCCGGTGACGAGCCCCGGCCCCGGCGTGTCCACGGGGACGCCCAACAGCTCCGCCGCCTCGGCCCGGTTCACTTTGACCAGGTCCGGTCCCTCGCCCACGGCACCCGCGAGCGCCGGACCGTGGCTGTCCACGGCGACGCTGGCCCCCGCCGCCCGCAGCCGGCCGACGACGGTGCCGACCACGCTCGGCGCGATCGTGCCGGGGAGGCCGCCGGACAGCAGCCACCACCCGCCGTCTCGCGCGGCGAGGTCGAGCGCGAGCCCCACGGCGCGGTCGAGCGTGTCCGGCTCCACGGGGACGGCACTCTCGTAGATCTCGGTGAGCGCGCCGGTCTCTGCGGCAAGGACGGAGACGCACGTGCGGGTCGGGTGGGTTCCCGGGACGACGTGCAGGTCCACGCCGTCGGCTCTCGCCCCGGCCGCGACGTCCTCGCCCGACCCCCCGGCGAGGACCGCCACCGCCGCCGTGCAGGCGCCGAGCGTCGCGGCGGCCCGAGCCGCGTTGAGCGCTTTGCCTCCGCCGACGCGACGGACCTCGCGCGGGCGCTGGATCCCCTCGAGCGCGTCGACGACGTACGTGACGTCGAGCGACGGGCTGAGGGCGAGCGCGGAGATCATGCGAGCGCGGCCCGCAGCGCGGCGAACGTGGCCTGCGCTCCGGTGCCGCCCGGGCCGAGCGTCGACAAGGAGCCGGCGCAGGCGGCCCAGCGCACGCGCTCGGTCTCGTCCTCGATCCCGTGCGCGAGCGCCGCGAGGTATCCGGCGTCGAAGCTGTCACCGGCCCCGGTCGTGTCGACCACCTCCACGGCGAGCCCGGGGGCACGCACGACGGCTCCGGCCGGTCCCACGGACCACCCGCCGCGCGCACCGTCCTTGACCACGACGCGGGGGCCGCGCGCAGCGACCGCCCGGGCGAGCACGACGTCGCGGTCACCGGTGTGCGCCGCGCCCTGCGGACCTGGGCCGAGCGCGCCCGCGACGGCGCGCAGCTCGTTGCGGTTCGGCAGCAGCACGTCCACGTGGGGCAGCAGGTCCGCGAGCCCGGTCCAGCGCTCGGCGGGGTCCCAGTTCGTGTCGAGGCTCGTCGTCCACCCCCGCTCGCGCGCAGACACGAGGACGGCGGGCAGGTCCGCGGCGAGTCGCGGCTGGAGGAAGTACGACGCGACGTGGACGACGCCGGGCGGCCCGTGCCAGCCGTCGAGCACGGCGAGCGCGTGCGAGCCCGTGAGGGTCGGGATCGTGCCCGGGACCGTGAGGATCGCCCGGTCGTCGGGCGTGGAGAGGATGACCGAGAGCCCCGTCGCCTCGTCGCGGGCGACGTCGACGGCGGACACGTCCACCCCGGCGGCGCGCAGCGCGTCGAGGGTGAAGGTGCCGAACACGTCCGCGCCGACGCGCGCGACGAGCGTCGTCGGCACCCCGAGGCGCGCGACGCCGGCGGCCGCGATGCTCGCGGAGCCGCCGAGGACGAGGTCGCCGGAGTCGGCGAGCTGCTCGGCCTGGCCGAAGCGCGGGACGACGTCACCACGCAGCACGAGGTCGACGTTCGCGTCCCCGACCACGACGACGGGTCGTGGGGCGGCGGTCCGGTCGGGTGCTGCGGGAACGGTGGGGGGCGTGGTCATCCCTTGACTCCGGTGAAGGTCATGGTGGCGATGAACTGGCGCTGGGCGAACAGGAAGAACAGCACCAGCGGCAGGGTCGCGACGACGTTGCTCGCCATGAGCAGCGACCAGTCGGTCCGGCGCGCGCCCTGGAAGTTCGTGATCCCGAGCTGGAGCGTGAACGACGACGGGTCGTTGATCGCGATGAGCGGCCAGACGAGGTCGTTCCACGAGCCGAGCAGCGTGAAGATCGCGAGCGTCGCGAGCGCGGGCCGCGCGAGCGGGAGGATGATGCGCCAGAACGTGGAGAGCCGCGAGCACCCGTCGAGGACGGCCGCCTCCTCGAGCTCGGGCGGGAGCGACAGGAAGAACTGGCGCATGAGGAAGATCCCGAACGCCGACGCGAGCCACGGGACCATCGCGGCGGCGAGCGTGTCGATGATGCCGATGCGCGCGAAGAGGACGTACGTCGGGACCATGAGGAGCTGCGTCGGGATCATGATCGTCGCCATGATCGCGAGGAACCCGAACGTGCGGCCCGGGAACTTGAGCCGCGCGAACCCGTACCCGGCGAGCGAGCAGAGCACGATGTGGGACGCGACGGCGACGACCGAGACGAGGACGGTGTTCGTCGTCCAGCGCAGCACGTCCGTCTCGGTGAAGAGCTTGACGTAGCCGTCGAGCGTGAGCTGCGAGGGCCAGAACCGCGGGGGGAACCGGTTGATCTCCGCCTCGGGTGTGAGCGACGTGAGGAACATCTGCACGAACGGCGTCGCGAACAGCGCGGCGACGGGCACGAGCAGCAGGTGCCAGAGCCAGGCGCGTCGCCGCCGGCGCCGCGGCGCGGCGGTGGCGGTGGTGGAAGCCGGGGGCGGGCCGTCCGGGGCGCCGGGCGGCACCGCCTGCGGTCCGCCGGGCGCCGCGGCGTACGCGGCGGGTCCGGGAACGGTCGTCGGCATCAGAGTCCACCAACCTTCGTGCGGCGGGAGTAGAGCGTCACGGCGATGGTGATGAGCAGGGTCACGGCGAACAGCCCGTACGCCACGGCTGACGCGTACCCGAACTCGAGCTCCTTGAACGCCGCCTTCCACAGGTAGTACACGACCGTCTCGGTCGACCCGAGCGGGCCGCCGCGCGTCGTCGTGTAGACGAGGTCGAAGAGCTGGATCGCCTGGATCGTCTGCCAGATCGCGACGAACACCGTGACCGGGGCGAGCTGGGGGAACGTCACGTGCCAGAACGACTGCCACCGGTTCGCGCCGTCCACGCGGGCGGCCTCCGCGAGCTCGACCGGGATGTCCTGGAGCGCGGCGAGGTAGATGACCGTCGTGAACGCGGCCTGGCCCCACAGCGACATGATCGTGATGACGACCATCGCCTGCGACGGGTCCTCGAGCCAGCCCTGCTGCGGGAGGCCGAGGACGCGCAGCACGTTGTTCACGAACCCGAACTGCGGGTTGAACAGGTAGGTCGTGAGGATGCCGGTGGCCGCTGCGGAGACCACGAACGGCAGGAACACGAGGGTGCGGTAGACCCCGACCAGGACGAGCCGGCGGTTGAGCGCGACCGCGAGGCCGAGACCGAGGAAGAGCGAGGCCGGGACGAACAGCGCGGTGTACAGGAGCGTGTGGCCCACCGCGGCGCCCAGCTCGGCGTCGGTCAGCATGCGCCGGTAGTTATCCGCGCCCACCGGCTCCGGGGTGGAGAAGCCGTTCCAGTCCTGCAACGACAGCAGGAACGCCCAGACCGCGGGGAAGATCGACAGCCCGACGACGAGGAGCGTCGCGGGGGTGACGAAGCCCCACCCGGCGAGCGCCTCCCCCGTCCGGCGGCGCCGCGGGGCGCGCCGGGCGGGGCTGGGCGCGAGCGTCGTCGTCACTGGTTCGCCAGCGCGTCGTTCGACTCGGCGGCGGCGCGCTCGAGCGCATCGCGCGGCTCGCCCTTGCCCTGGAGGACCTCCGAGACGGCCGTGCCGACCGCCTCGGAGAGGTTCACGTATCCCGGCACGGTCGGGCGCGGGATCGTCGCGTTCTCGCTGTTCTGCGCCATGACGTCCAGGCCGGGCATCGCCGCGACCTGTGCCTGGAACTCCGGCGAGTCGATCTCGCTCTCGCGCAGCGGGAGGTTGCCGTAGACGACGTTCCAGCGCACGTCCTGCTCGGGGTCGGTCAGCCACTTCGTGAACTCGTACGACCAGTGCTCGCGGTTCGCGTCCTGGTGGTCGAACAGGACCCACAGGTCGGCGCCGGAGATCGTCGTGTGCTCGCCGTCGTAGGTCGGCAGCGGGACCACGCCGTACTGCGTGCCCGCGACCTGGAGGTCGTACAGCGTCCACGGTCCCGACGTGACCATGCCGATCTGGTCGCTCGCGAAGATCTGCGTGAACTTGGTGTCCGTCTGGTCGAGGTAGACCGACCCGTCCTGGACGGCCATGTCGCGCAGGAACGTCAGCGCGTCCACGCCCGCGTCGGAGTCGAACGTCGCGGTGGTGCCGGACTCGTCGAGGATCTCGCCGCCCCGCTGCCACAGGTGCGGCCAGAACTGCCAGGTCGTCTCCTCGGAGCCGGAGACGCCGTACGCGTAGCCGTAGGTGCTCGTCGCGGGGTCCGTGAGCTCCTTCGCCGCGGCACGGAAGTCGTCCCAGGTCCAGTCCTCGGTCGGGTAGTCCACGCCGGCGGCGTCGAACACCGTCTTGTTGTACAGGAGGGAGAGGTTGTCGACGACCGCCGGGAAGCCGATCGTCGTCTCGCCGTCCGGCTGCGCGGTGGCGCGGGCGGCCCCGGAGAACTCGTCCCAGCCGACGCCGGGGTCGCTCACCTGGTCGGTGATGTCGAGCGTGCGCTCCGACTCGGCGAGCTCGCTCGCCCACGAGCCGAACGCGTAGGAGATGTCCGGGTAGGTACCGCCCGCGAACGAGGACGACAGCTTCTGCAGCAGATCCTCCGTCGACGGCGCGCCCGAGGACACCTCGATCGTGACGTTGGGGTGGAGCTCCTCGAACTCCTCGGCGAGGCCCGTGAGGATGGTCTGCGCCTGGTCGGCCTGGCCGGTCCACCACGTGAGGGTGACGTCGGCCTCGGGGTCGAGGGTCGTGGCGCCCGACGTCCCGGACGAGCACGCCGCGAGCAGCAGGGCGCCGGAGACGACGACCGCTCCGGCGGCTCCCCGGGCCACGGAGAGAGGACGGTCGGGACGGCGGCGGGTGGGATGACGGAACATTGTCGGCCTTGTCTCTTGGGCGGTCTCTTCGTCGAGTGTCCGGGTACTGCGTCCCCGTCGGTGACGGGCTGTCGCGGATCGTCCTCAGCCGAGGACGACGGAGCGGGTGAGGTGGCGCGGCGCGTCGGCGTCGAGGCCGCGGTCGGCCGCGAGGGCGACGGCGAGGCGCTGGCACTGCACGAGCTGGACCAGTGGGTCCCCGGCGAGGTGCACGACGGTCGCGCCGGTGCGCCGCACGTCCTCGGCGAGCGCCGGGTCGTCGTCGCCCAGCAGGATGACGAGCGTCGCGTCGGTCGCGACGGCGACCGGCCCGTGCCGGTAGTCGAGCGCCGGGTAGGACTCGGACCACGCCTGCGCCGCCTCGCGGATCTTCAGCGCCGCCTCCTGCGCGAGGCCGTAGGCCCACGAGCGGCCGAGGAACACGAAGTGCTCGAACGCGCCCGGCTCGACGGGCAGCGGCGCCGCGAGCGCCCGCTCGGCCTGCTCGACGAGGTCGGAGAGGTTCTCCCCGAACGCCTGGCGGGCGACGGCGAGCACGGTGGTCGGGAACCGCGTCTGGACGACCGACTCCTCGTCCGCGAGATCGAGCACGAGGACGTCGTCCGCCGCGAGAGCGACGGGCGTCCCGGCGACCCCGACGACCGCCGCGGTGCGCGTGCCCGCGGGGACGGCCGCGAGCGCCTCGAGGCACTCGCTCGTGGTCCCGGAACGGCTGATGACGACCACGCGGTCGTAGGGCCGCGTCGGGCGCCACTCCGACGCGTACGCGGCGTCGGTCTCGCCGAGCCCCGCGTCCTCACGGAGGACCGCGATCGCCTCGGCGACGAACGCGCTCGTCCCGCACCCGAGCACGAGGACGCGCTCGCCGGGCGCGCCGAGCACGGAACCGGTGGCGGGTCCGCCCGCGAGGGCCCTGGCCCACACCTCGGGCTGGCTGTGGATCTCTCGCTCGGTGACGGCGCTCGGGCTCACGTGCTTGTCCTGTCGTCGGCGGGGCCGTGACCCCGGGTCCTGCGGTGGGTGGGTGCCGCTCGGCGCGGACCCGATGCCCAAGATTCTGCTCATGCTCTGCGCGATAGTCACGTAGAGTGGCACATTCACTCACTCCGGATGATCGGTTCGCGTAACATCCGTGAAAACTGCGCGCGCGGGGCCGATGCTCGGGGACGTGACCGATCCTCTCCACCACACCGCCCCGCCCCCGGAGCCGCCCGCACCCGACCTGCGGCTCGCCGACTGGGAGCCGCGTGCCCGCGTGCGGCTCCCCCGGACCGACGTCCCCCGGGCCGCGGTGCCCGCCGTCGACGTCCACAACCACCTGGGCCGCTGGCTCACCACCGACTGGTGCGCGCCCGACGTCCCGGCGCTGCTCGACCTGATGGACCGCACGAACGTGCGCACGGTCGTCAACCTCGACGGCCTGTGGGGCGACGAGCTCGAGGCCAACCTCGACCGGTACGACCGCGCGCACCCGGGCCGGTTCCTCACCTTCTGCCAGGTCGACTGGACGGCGCTCGCCCACGCGGGCGGCGAGCGCGCGGTGCAGCGCCAGCTCCGCGACGCCGCGGCGCGCGGCGCCCGCGGGCTCAAGGTGTGGAAGAACCTCGGCCTGACCGTCACCGGCCCGGACGGCGCGCTCGTCGCGCCCGACGACCCGCGCGTCCTCGAGACGCTCGCGCTCGCGGGCGAGCTCGGGCTGCCCGTCCTGATCCACGTCGCCGACCCGAAGGCGTTCTTCGACCCGCTGGACCGGTACAACGAGCGCGTCGACGAGCTCGCCGCGCAGCCGTCGTGGTCGTTCGCCGACCGGTCCCGCTTCCCGTCGTTCGAGCACCTGCTCGACGCGTTCGAACGTCTGCTCGTCGCGACGCCGGGGACCACCTATGTCGGCGCGCACGTCGGCTGCGTCGCGGAGGACCTCGACCACGTCTCCCGGCTCCTGCGGGCCGCGCCGAACCTCGTCGTCGACATCGCGGGCCGGCTGGGCGAGCTCGGGCGTCAGCCACGGCGCTTCCGCCGGCTCGTCGAGGAGTTCCCCGACCGGGTCCTGTTCGGCACCGACGCTTTCCCGTTGTCCCGCGAGCAGCTCGAGACGCACTTCCGGTTCCTCGAGACGGCCGACGAGCACTTCGCCTACGCCCCCGGCGACCCCGTACCGCCGCAGGGTCGCTGGGCCATCTCGGGAGCGGACCTCCCCGCCCACCTCCTGCCGGCGCTCTACGCGGGGAACGCGCGCCGGGTGCTCAGGCTCGACGCGGACTGACCCACCGCCTCACGGCAGCACGACCTCCCGCGCCGGGTGGACCGAGGCGTCGAGCACCACCCGGTCCCCGAGCGGCTCGTCGAGCTCGACGACGAACGGCGTCGGCGGGTTCGACGGGCAGTTCGCCTCGCCCGTGCGCGGCTCGACGCCGACCGTCACCGCGACGGCGTCGTCGCGCACGGCGAGCGCTGACAGCCGCACCCGGCCCTCGGCATCTTCGCCGTTGTTGCACGCCATCTCGGTGACGAGCAGGTGCAGCTCGCGCGCGTCGGGCACCGGCGGGTGCTCCGGGTCCAGGGTGAGCGTCGCGGTGCCGAGCTCGCCGAGATCGGCGCGCAGCGCGCAGGTCTGGGCGGCGGTGAGGACCCACGTGGGCGACGGGTCGAGGTTCGGCGCGTCGGTCCACTCGATCACCAGCATCTCGTGCGTGCGCACGTCGCCCGCGCCCAGGTCCTCGGGGCCGTCGAGCTCGCGCAGGAGGGCGACCCGCTCGGCGCCGTCCTCGACGACGGTCCACTCGGCAGGGTCGATCGGCGGCACCTCGAGACCGTCGAGTGCGGCCCGGCCGTCCTCGCTCAGGTGGTCCGCCGTCACGCCCGACTCCAGCACGTCGTCGGGGACGACGGTCTCCCAGCACCGGTACGACCCCTCGCCCGCGGTCCTGCTCGCCGGCCCGTCCGCCGTCGCACAGGCTCCGAGGCCCAGGACGACCGCCAGCCCGGCCCCGACCACGCGCCCAGCACGACCCACCTGGATCTCCCTCATGTCCCGTCTGTGTGCCGACCGTACGCGACCTTGCGAGCCCCGCCGCGCCCCGTTCAACGACCGGCCGCTTCACTCGTGGTGAGCGAGAGCGTGCGCACTGTCACACTGTCGGACAAGACAAACCCCATACGGATGTCTTGGAATGGGACCCATCGACCACAACCGTCGCCGCCGGGGCGACGCCCGCAGGTAGGGGGACACCATGACACGAGCCGTCGTCACCGGCTACGGGGCGGTGACCCCCGTGGGGCTCACCGCGGAGGACACCTGGGACGCGCTGCTGCGCGGCGAGCCCGGGGTGCGGGCCATCAAGGAGGACTGGGCCGCCGACCTGCCCGTGCGCATCGCGGCACGGGTGGACGACGCCTTCGCGGAGGGGCTCGCCGTGCGCGAGGCGCGCCGCACGGACCGGGCCGAGCAGCTCACGCTCGTCGCGGGCCGCGAGGCCTGGGCGTCGGCCGGGTCGCCCGACGTCGACCCCACACGGCTCGCCGTCGTCGTCGGGTCCGCGAACGGCGGGATCGCGACGACGCTCGACCAGTCCCACGTGCTCGACGAGCAGGGGCCCCGGCGCGTCTCGCCGCACACCGTGACCATGCTCATGGCCAACGGTCCGGCGGCCTGGCTCTCGATCGACCTGGGGGCCAAGGCGGGCGCGCGGGCGCCGATCAGCGCGTGCGCCGCGGGGTCGGAGGCGATCACGATGGGCCGCGAGATGATCCTCGCCGGGTCGGCCGACGTCGTGGTGTGCGGCGGGGTGGAGGCGGGCGTCCGGCCGTTCTCGCTCGCCGCGTTCGCCGCGGCCCGGGCGATGTCGACGCGCAACGACCAGCCCGAGCGCGCGTCGCGACCGTTCGACGCGCACCGCGACGGCTTCGTCATGGGCGAGGGGTCGACGCTCCTCGTCCTCGAGAGCGAGGAGCACGCGCGGGCTCGCGGCGCCGCGGTGCACGGCGTCGTCTCCGGCGCCGCGCTGACGTCCGACGCGTTCGACATCGTCGGCGGCGACCCCGAGAACCAGGCCCGGACGATCGGGATGGCCCTGCGGTCGGCGGGCCTCTCCCCGGGCGACCTCGGCCTCGTCCACGCGCACGCGACGTCGACGCCGGTGGGCGACGTCAACGAGTCCGACGCCCTCCACGCCGCGCTCGGCATGCCGCCGCCCGTGACGAGCACCAAGGGCGCGACGGGCCACCTGCTCGGCGCCTCGGGCGCGCTGGGCATCCTCGTCGCGCTGCTCGCCGTGCGCGACGGCCGCGTGCCGCCGACGCTGAACCTCGACGCGCTGGACCCGGCGATCGACCTCGACGTCGTGCGGGGCGCCGCCCGGGAGACCGCCGCCCGGCACGCGCTGGTCAACGCGTTCGGGTTCGGCGGCCACAGCGCGAGCGTCGTCGTCTCGCGCGACTGACCTCCGCGGCGCGAGCAACCACGTGCTCGCGTGAGGATGGAGCCATGGACCTCGACGCCCGCCGCGCCGACATCACGACGCTCACGGTCGACGCGATCGTCAACGCCGCCAACTCGTCGCTGCTCGGCGGCGGGGGCGTGGACGGCGCGATCCACGCAGCCGCCGGTCCCGGGCTCCTGGAGGAGTGCCGCCGGATCCGGCGCACCGCCCTCCCCGACGGCCTGCCCGTCGGCGACGCCGTCGCGACCGGCGCCTACGACCTCCCCGCCCGCTGGGTCGTCCACACCGTCGGGCCGAACCGCCATCGCGGCCAGACCGACCCGGTGCTCCTCGCGTCGTGCTTCACGCGCTCGCTCGACGTCGCCGCCGACCTCGGCGCCGCGACCGTCGCCTTCCCCGCCGTGAGCGCGGGCGTCTACGGCTGGGACGTCGACGACGTCGCGCGGGTCGCGGTCGGGGCCGTGCGCGGGTGGTCCGCCGCCCGTGCGGGTGCCGACCTGGGTGGCACCGCCGTGACGTTCGCGCTCGCGTCGCCCCGCGCCCTGGCGGCGTTCGAGGCCGCCCTCGGGAGCTGAGCCGGGCGCCCTGGAGCTGAGCCAGGGGTCAGGGTCGGCCTCGCGAGGATCAGGGCCGGTTCGGGGGACTTCCCGATACCGCCGCGACGAGCGCACTCCTACCGTCGAGGTATGAGCACCTCAGACGCCTCCGCAGCCTCGTTCCGGCCGACCCTGTCCCGGCCGCGCCACGGTCGGATGATCGCGGGCGTGTG
>JAQSXO010000396.1 GCA_029256625.1 Cellulosimicrobium sp.
GTCCGCTACACCGAGCCGCGCCGTCGGGCGACGCCGGTGCCCACCCCGGCACCCGCCGCAGGCCTCCCCGTGCCCGACGCCGGGCTCCCGGCCCTGCACGAGGCCCCGCCCTTCGCGCCTCTCACCGGGGCGACCGCGCCGACGGCCCGGCCCGAGCGGACCGAGGTGCGCGCATGAGCCCCCGGACCGTGACGGCCGACGACCGCGTCCGCGCCGTTCTCTACCCGCTCGACGGCGTCGGCCTCGACGAGCTCGTGGACGCGGCCGCGCTGCTCACCCGGGTCGACCGCAAGTACGTCCTCCCGGTCGACGACGCGGTGACGGTGCTCGACGCGCTCGCCCGGTCGACCCCCGCTCGCGTCCTCGAGATCGACGGGGCGCGCAGCTCGGCGTACGAGTCGGTGTACTTCGACACCCCCGACCTCGCGTCGTTCCGCCTCACGGCGACGCGACGCCGTCGACGGTTCAAGGTCCGCACCCGCACCTACCTGGACTCAGGCACGAGCTTCCTCGAGGTCAAGACCCGCGCCGCGCGGGGCACGACGCTCAAGCAGCGCGTCGCGCACGACGAGTGCCCGACGGCGCTCGGCGCGGGCGGCACGTTCGTCGGCCGGACTCTCGCGGCCGAGGGGATCGACGGCGTGCCGGAGCACGCGCTCGCGCCCGGCCTCGTGTCGCGGTACCGCCGCACGACCCTGCTGCTCCCCCGGGCCGACGGCGCCGCTCGCGCGACCGTCGACACCGGCCTCACCTGGCGGCTCGACCAGCCGGGCGCGCACGCGCCGCTCGCCTGGTCCGTCCCGCACCTGGTGGTCGTCGAGACGAAGGGCGGCTCGACGCCGTCGGACCTCGACCGCCTGCTGTGGCGGAACGGCCACCGGCCCGAGCGGATCTCCAAGTACGGCACAGGCCTGGCGCTCCTGCGCCCCGACCTGCCCGACGGCCCGTGGCGCCGCGTGATCCGCCGCCACCTCTCCCCCTCCCCCGACGCGACCGCGCCCGCGGGGACCACGACCCCTCCCGCCCGCACCCCCGGGCACGACGACAGGAGCCTCTGATGCGCATCCGCCGACCCCTGACCACTCTCACCGCCGCCGCAGCGGCCGCCGTCCTCGCGAGCTGCTCCGTGCTGGGGAGCAGCGCGACCACCGACACCGCCTCGACCGACACGAACGCGACGACCACCGCGAGCGTCGTCTCCGACGCCGTCGCCGGGCTGACCCCCGACGAGGCCCGCGCGGACAACGCCGAGGTGACGGTGGACGACGCCGACCTCGCGTACGACGAGTCCTCCGCGGTGACCGTCGCCCTCGACAGCGACACCGCGACGGCGGACGGCAACGGCGACGGCGACGGCGTGACCGTCGACGGCTCGACCGTCACGATCACCGCCCCCGGCACGTACGTGCTGAGCGGCACGCTGGAGGGGCAGGTCGTCGTCGACACCGCCGAGGACGGGCTGGTCCAGCTCGTGCTCGACGGCGCCGACATCACGTCCACGACCAACGCCGCCGTGAACGTGCAGGACGCGGAGAAGGTCGCCGTGGTCCTCGCCGACGGCTCCACCAACAGCCTCACCGACGCCGAGACGTACGCCGCCCAGGACGCCGACGGCGAGCCCGACGGCGCGCTGTTCTCGACGGCCGACCTCGTGATCGGCGGCGACGGCGCACTCAGCGTCACGTCGCACGCGAACGACGGCATCGTCTCCCAGGACGGCCTCGTCGTAGCGGGCGGCGAACTCACGATCGACGCGGGCGACGACGGCCTCCGCGGCAAGGACTACCTCGTCGTCACGGGTGGGACGCTCGACGTCACCGCCGTGAAGGACGGGCTCAAGTCGACCGAGGACGGCGACGAGACCCTCGGGTTTGTCGACGTGCGCGGCGGGACGATCACCATCGCGTCGGGCGACGACGGCGTGCAGGCCGTCACCGACGTGATCGTCTCCGGCGGGACGCTGTCCGTGACCGGCGCGGGCGGCGCCGGCGCGACCGTCGCCGAGGACGCCTCCGCGAAGGGCCTCAAGGGCGACGTCGGCGTCGTGGTCGGCGACGACGCGACGGTCACGGTCGACGCCGCCGACGACGCGCTGCACTCGAACGGCGCCGTCTCTGTCTCGGGCGGGACGGTCGAGCTGTCGTCCGGCGACGACGGCGTGCACGCCGACGGCGACGTCACCGTCTCGGGCGGCGACCTCACCGTCGCGACGTCCGTCGAGGGCATCGAGGGCGCGGCCATCACGATCTCCGGCGGCGACGTCGACGTGGCGGCGAGCGACGACGGCCTCACCGCGACCGTGGGGTCGACGACCGACGAGACGACGACCGGCACCGACGGCACGGCGAGTGGTGACAGCTCGACGGGCGGCGACGCCGCGGCCGGCTCGGTGCCCGAGGGGACCGCGCCCGGCACGTCCGCGGACGGCACGACGCCCGAGCCCCCGGACAGCGCCGCGGCCGGCGGCACCCCGCCGGAGATGCCGGCCGACGGCCAGATGCCGGAGCCCCCGCAGGGCGGCGAGCTCCCCGACGGCACGGAGATGCCCCAGGGCGGCCCCGGAGGCGCGGGCGGCGGCATGGGTGGCGGGATGGGTGGCGGGATGGACACCGACGACGGCTCGACGCTGACGATCTCCGGGGGCACCCTCACCGTCGACGCCGGCGGCGACGGGATCGACTCGAACGGTTCGCTCACCGTCACGGGCGGCGAGATCGTCGTCCAGGGCCCGACGAACGACGGCAACGGCGCGCTGGACGTCAACGGCACGTTCACGATCAGCGGCGGCTCGCTCGTCGCAGCGGGCAGCGCGGGCATGGTCGTCGTGCCGTCGACCGACTCGGAGCAGGGCTGGCTCGCGGCGGACGTGTCCGCGAGCGCCGGCGACACCGTCACCGTCACGACCGCCGACGGCACCGTCCTCACGGAGTACCCGGTCACCAAGGACACCGCGAACGTCGTCGTCTCCTCGCCCGACGTGACGACCGGCGAGACCTACACGGTGACGACACCCGCCGACTCGACGACCGCCGTCGCGGGCGAGTGGTCAGGCGGCGGCATGGCCGCCCGCCCCGGCAGCCGCCCGGACACCCAGGACGGCACCACCACCCAGGACAGCACCACCGAGTCCTGACGCGACGCCGTACGGACCCGACCGTCCTGCCCGGTGGCCACCACGACCACCGGGCAGAGCACCACCCGCCGAGGTAGAACCCTGGTCGCGCGAGGTAGAGCCCCGGTCACGCGAGGTAGAGCCCTGGTTACGCGAGGTAGAGCCCCGGATACGCGAGGTAGAGCCCTGGTCGCGCGAGGTAGAGCCCTGGTCGAACAGACGTGCCGTACTTACGTCCAGCGCACCCCGGCGCGTGCTCGACGACGGTCAATCGCCTACCGCGGTCAGCTCGTCATCTCGCACGACGGCGGACTGACGGGCTCGGCCAGGACTGCGGTGGCCTTCGGCATGGCACAGCATGCGAGGCGAGGCGAGGTCGGCACCGCGGGCGGTCGCACGGGTGAGCACCAACCAGGGCGAGACGGAGCGGGGCGGGGGGGGGGGGGGGGGGGGGGGGGGGGGGGG
>JAQSXO010000397.1 GCA_029256625.1 Cellulosimicrobium sp.
GAGTCGAAGCCCGGGCTGAGCAGGACCACGAGGATCCCGCCCGCCGGCACGACGCCGACGATGATCCAGCGCAGCGCGGCCCGGCCGAAGCCGATCGGCTCACGCGTCGCCGCGTCGACCGTGCGGATGCCGGTGAGGAGGTTGCCGAGCGTCTTGCCCGTCGAGCCCTCCCAGAACCACACGCCGACCCACCACGCGAGGGCCAGGACGCCGGCCACCACGTAGACGACGAGCATCTTGCCGATCAGCGCCGCGGCCTCGTCCTGCGTCACGACCTGGACGCTGCCGAGCGGCGCTCCGACGATCGCGAGACCCGCGACGACGACCACGAGCGCGACGAGGCCCGGGACGGCGACGTCGACCACGTAGGCGAGGAAGCGTCGGCCTCGTCCGGCGAAGGGGGCGGAGGCGAGCGACGACGAGGGCACGGGTGCGGGCCGGCCGAAGGCCTTCTGCGTCGCGGCGTAGACCTCGGGCTCCGTCGTGGTGTCGGGCGCCGAGTGCGGGGCGGCCGCGTACGGAAGGTCGGACCCCGCGCGTGCGGCGACGGCCTGGACGCTCCCGACCGGACCTGCCGCCGGCTCCGCGACCGGGCGCCCCGTCCGGGGGAAGGGCTGCCCGCACACCGCGCAGAACGCGGACCCCGAGGACTGCGCGGACCCGCAGGCGGCGCACGTCACGTCGCTCATGACTCGTCTCCCTGTCGTGCGGCACGGACGCGGGCGCGACGGTTCACGGAGGAGCGTAGCCCCCCGACGACGGTGTCGACGTCCGCCCAGAAGGCCTCGATCTCCTGCTCGGTCGGCTCGCCGGCGCCGAAGACGGTCGCGTCGGCGCGGTGCGCCAGCGGGATCGTCGCCGTCGCGCCGTAGGCCTGGGAGAGGAGACCCGCGCCCTCGCGCCGCGTGGAGCCGGCGGGGACAGAGGTCCCGAGGTCCGTCGCGGCGTCCAGCACCTCACGCCAGCCGCCGCTCACGCGGTCGACGGGCCGCGCCGCCGTGCGGCGTCGCGCGCGGCGCCGCGCCTTGTAGGCGAGCACCAGGACGACGGGCAGCGCGAGGAGCGCGAGGGGCACCACCACGGCGACGGCCACGAGAGCCGCCTGCCCCCAGTCGAAGCCGTCGCTCTCGGCCTTCTCCTTCTCCTCGTCGTCGACCTTCCCCGCCTCGGCCTCGGCGGGCTCCTCCGGCGGCTCCGGGTCCTCGAGGATCGGGGGCTTCGGCACCTGGAGGCTCTTGGGCTCCGGCTGGATCTTGTTGTCCTCGTCGGGGATCGCCAGGATCGGCACCCACCCGTAGCCGACGAAGGGCACCTCCGCCCACGCGTGCACGTCGGACCCGGTCGCCGTGAACGGCTCGCCCGGCTCGAGCGGGTTCTTCTCCGCGTCCGGGTAGAAGCCCATGACGACGCGCGCCGGGATGCCGGCCTGGTTGGCCATGAGGGCGAGCGCGACGGCGAACTGCTCGTCGTCGCCCACCATCTCCTCGTCCGCGAGGAGCGTGTCGACGCGCTCCGCCGAGTGTCCCGGCCGCGACGGCGGCTGGGTGTCGAGCCCGCTCGAGAAGACGCCGCTCGCCACGAGGCCGTCGCGGAGCGCGTAGAGCTGGTCGACGGGCTCGGTCTCCTCCCCCATGAACTGCGCGGCCTTGCCCGCCAGGGCGGCGGGCAGCGCGTCCTTGGGCGGGGTCGGCACCTCGACCGACTGGTCGATCGCCCCTGCGCGCAGGTCGTCCTCGGTCGGCTCCACCGTGACGAGCGCGTCGAGCGTGTACGAGTCGCCGGGGCGCAGCCCTGCGGTCGTCAGGGCGGTCCCCGTCGTGGAGTTGTAGTACGTGGTCTCGCCGAGCTCGCGCGCGCGGTCGCCCCCGTAGGTGATGCCCTCGAGCTGGCCGACGTCCGGCACCCACACGCCGGTGTAGTCGCCGATCTGGACGTCGAGGCGCGTCGGCGTACCGGGTGCGACGGTCGCGATCTCCTCGCCCGCGCGCGTGTAGACGCCGGACCCCGGCAGTCCGCTGGACACGTCGTAGACGACGCCGTTGTACGTGTCGAGCGCGGCGAGCCGCACCTTGGCGCCCTCCGGGAGACCGCGCACGGTGAACAGCTCGTCCTCGCGCATGTCCTTCGCGTACTTGCGGAAGGCGGTGAGCGGGCTCACGTACTCGTGCAGGTCGAGAGGCGGCACGACCGTCTCGCGCAGCACGGTGCGCGGGTCGTCGGGGAGCAGCGCCGGTGCGGCGAACGCGGCGGCGACACCGCCGACGACGAGCATCGCGGCGCCGGTGCGCACGCGGTGCCACCAGAGCCGCCGCGTCGCGGCCTTGCTCGCCTCCGTGGTGATCTGGTGCGCACCGAGCCGGGCGGCCGTGACCCGCCACCCCGCCCACAGGAGCCCCACCCCACCCACGACGAGGCCCTGGGTCACGGGGAACGCCGCGATGACGGTCCCGAGGAGGATGACCCCGACGAACGCGGCCACGACGGGGACGAGCGCCCACGCCGCGCGGCGCGCGCGCCAGGCGATCGTCCCCGCGAGGAGCGCGGTCACGAGCATGAGGAGGTAGGGGACGACGGCGAGCTCGGGGAAGGAGCGCAGCGGCGGGACCGTGGTGACGAACTCCTTCCAGCCCGTGACGGCGCCACGGAGCAGGTCGGTGATCGTCTGGAGCGACGGGACGACCCCGCCGATCGCGTCGGCGGGCAGCGCGAGCGCGGCGCCGAGGAGCAGGTAGGCGACGACCGCCACCAGGAGGACCGTCGCGGCGGACCACCGGCGCCAGGCGCCGAGCCACGCGACGACGAGCCCGACGACGGCGCCGCCGACGGCCGGGACCAGGTAGCCGGTCGATCCCCACACGGGGCCGAACCCGACGGCCGTCGCGCCGAGGAGGAGGACGAGCGCGAGCGCGTCGACGGCGCCGAGCGCGGTGAGCGCCCTGGGCGTGTCGGCGCCGCGCAGGCGGGTCGTGTTGCGCTGCGACGTCCCGGAGGACGGGACCGGCGTGCCCACCGGGGTGGCGCGGCGCGAGCCGCGCGTCGTGGTGCTGGGAGCGCTCATCAGTCGTTCAGCCTCCGCAGCGCGAGGGGGAGCTCGCCGAGCTCGCCGATGGTGAGGACGACGAGCTCCGCGATGGCGTGCCGGCTGAGCGACGCCCCGGGCACGCACTGGATCGCCATGACGCGGACGTCCTGCGGCAGCCGCGCGGACGCCGCGCGGAGCTCGGTCGGCGTGACCTTGCTGCCGACGATGAACGCCACGACGGACGCGTCGCTGATCGTCAGGCCCGCGACGCGAGCGACGTCGACGAGCGACGTCCGCTGCGCGCGGGTCTCGACGCGCGCGAGGTCGTCGAGCAGGCGCGTGCGGTGGTCCCCGCGCAGGTTGCCGTCGTTGACGAGGACCGTGACGCCGCGGTCCTCCTTGATCGCCTGCAGCCCGAGCGAGCCGCACGCGCTCACGGCGAGCTCGAACTCGTCGTCGTGCGCGTAGTCCTCGGCCCGTGTGGACAGGAGCACCGCGAGGTGCGACCGCCGTGTCTCCTCGAACTGACGGACCATGAGCTGCCCGGTCCGGGCCGTCGTCTTCCAGTGGATGTGCCGGCGGTCGTCCCCCGGGACGTAGTCGCGCAGCGCGTGGAACGAGACGTCCGAGTTGGAGATGTCCGTCGTGACGCGGCCCTCGAGGTCCTTGAGGAACCCGGTGGACGAGCCCGAGAGGTTCTTCACGCGCGGGTGGACGAAGAGCTCCTCCGGCTCGGTCCAGACGACCTCGCGGCGCAGCAGGCCGAGCGGGTCGGCACGCACCGAGCGGACGGGTCCCACGGAGATCACCGAACGCCGGTGCGTCGGCACCGTGAAGATCTCCTCGTGGCTCGCCTGGGGGCGCAGCCGCGGGACGGGGAAGGTCGCCATCCCCTGCCCCACCGGCAGCTCCATGACCGACGGGAGCAGCGGGCGGCCCGAGTCGTTGCGCACGTCGAGCCGCCCCACCGCGCGGTCGCCGACCGTGACGCGCTGCTGCGCGAGGTCGAGCACCACGGCGTAGCGGAAACGG
>JAQSXO010000398.1 GCA_029256625.1 Cellulosimicrobium sp.
GGCTCGTCGAGGGCCGCCATGACCTTCTCGACGTCCCAGCCGGGGTTGACGGTGGGCGTCACGGTGACGACCTGCTCGGGTACCTGGATGGAGACCTTCGTGGTGGGCGAGTCGCCGCAGCCGTGCGGGACGCCGAACGTGAGGAGCGCGTACGCGCCCGCGTCGGTCGTGTCCGGCGTGACGGTCACGTGGGCGGCGGCGGCGCCCGCGCCGACGACGACCATCCCGGTGGTCAGGGCGGCGGCGCCGACGGCGCGCAGGGTCTTTCGCATGGTGGTGCCTTTCGGGGAGAGGAGGGCGGAAGGCCCCGGCGCGCGAGCGCACGACGGCACGCCCCGGGACGACCGGGCTCGGCCGGCCGGGCGGGAGGTGCGCGGGTCGCGCGGGCGCGCGGGAGCGGGACGCCGCGGAGGTGTCCGGTGAGGCGTCCGGGTGGGTCAGGCGACGGCGGGCGGACCGCGCCCGGGCGCGGCCCCGCGCACGAGCAGGTCGCGGACCGTCGGCAGCGCGCCGACGGCGGGCGGCGCCGCGGGGACGACGACGGCGCGCGGGCGGCCGGGGACCCGGCGCCCGGCGAGCCATGTCCACAGGCGCCACAGGACGGCGTCGCCGTACCGCAGGACGAGCGCGACGGCGAGCGTCGCGACGGCGTGCGCGCCGAGCATCGTCAGGGGTGACGCGGCGTGCGCGTGCGCGGCCGCGTCGGCCGGGGACAGTGCGGCGCAGCGGTCGAAGACGACGTGCAGCACGAGCTGGCCCGCGCCGAGCAGGCCCAGCAGCCGCGGCAGCCCGACCTGGCGCCGGGTGAGGGGCCGCACCGCGACGGCGGTGAGGACGGCGAGGACGCCCAGCGGGACCGCACCGGGGTGAGCGCCGCCGGCGAGCCCGTGCGCGACGACGGACAGCCCGACGACCGCGGCGGCGAGCAGCAGCACCCGCACGCCGCGGAGCACCCCTGCTCCGGGCGACGTCACGGACGCACCCTAGCGGGTGACGACGGGCCTGCGGCAGGGTCGGCCGCCGTCCTTCCCGGGGCGGGGAGGACGGCGCGCGCCGGCACGGTCAGTCCTCGGTGTCGTGCGGGGCGCCCTCGTCGGTGGCCGCACCGCGGCGGCGCACGACGAGCACGACGACGACCGCGGCGGCCACGACGAGCGCGCCGAGCCCCACGAGGACGGGCAGGACCGACGACCCGCCGTCCTCCGCGTCCGTGGCCACCGCGGTCGCGGCTTCCGACGACGTCTCCTCCCCCGCGTCCGTCGTGGTGTCCTCGGTCGCGGTCTCCTCCGGCGTCGCGTCCTCCGTCGTGGCCTCCTCGGACACCGGCGCCTCGGGCTGGGCCGCGACGGTGAACGCGAACGTGCCCTCGATGGGGTGGCCGTCGGACGAGACGACGCGCCACGCGACGGTGTACGTGTCGCCGCCGATCGCGACCGCCGGGTCGAGCGCGAGCGTCGCGGTGCTGCCCTCGATCGTCGGCGCACCCTGCGTCACGACCGTCCCTGCGGAGTCCGAGACCACGACCTGCGGCTCGACGGGGAGCGGCTCGGTGTTGAAGGTGAGCGTGATCGCGGCCGGGGGCGTCGCGAGCTGGGAGCCGTCGGCCGGGTCCGAGGAGAGCATGCGGTCGTGCGCGGACGCCGGGGCGGCGGTGAGCGTCGTGACGACGGCGGTGAGGCCCAGGGTCAGCGCGGCGGCGGTGAGGAGGGCGAGGAGGGCGGGCAGGGCCGACAGGGGTCGGCGCAGGGAGAGGGTCATCAGAGGTTCTTCCGTCCGAGGCGCGGCGGTCGCCGCACGGTGGTGCCCGGGACCCGGCCGTCGCCGGGTCGGCCTCGTCGGGGGCCGCGTCAGGACGCGGCGAGGGGGCGCAGCAGTGCTCCCGACGGGCCGGCCGCCGCGGGCGGTCCGCGCGTCGGGGCCCGACGCGCGCGCCACAGGGACGCGACGCGCACCGTCCGGGCCTGCGGCACGCGCGGGCGGACGGACGCCGGGACGGCGACGAGCTCGGGGAGCCCGGCACGTGGCGTCACCCACGCGAGGAAGCGCTCGAGCGTCCGCTCGCCGAGCGCGAGGACGAGGGCCAGCACGACGGTCGCGACGGCGTGCGCGAGGACCATCCACAGGCCCGCGGAACCCGACGCCGCGAGGTGCTCCGGGTGCACGAGGCTCGCGCCCCCGACGGCCGTGACCGACGCGGCGGGCGCCGCGCAGACGACCTCCCCGACCGAGGCGACGTGCGCGCCGTGACCGGACGTGGCCCCGGCCGGGACGCACGACCCGCCGGGCGCGAGCACGACGAGCGCCTGGTGCAGCGCGACCTGGGCGCCGCCGAGAAGCACGACGAGGCGAGTGGGCGTGAACCGCAGCCGCGCGGCCGCCGTCGTTCCCGCCAGCGTGAACGCGGCGAGCGCCGCGAGGACCAGCGGGTCCGGGAGGGCGCCCCCGGCGACGCGGTGCGCGAGCGCCGTCAGCGCGAGAACGAGGGTCGCCACGAGCGCGGCGCGGGCGACGCGCAGCGGACCGACGACCGGGGAGGGCACGACGGCCACCCTAGCGCGACGCGGGCGCGTCGTCCGGGCTGCCCGCCGCCCCTGCCGTCTCCGACGACGCCGCGGCCGGTGAGCGGTCCGCGTACCAGCCGATCAGGGGGCCGGTGGGCAGGAGCCGGTCGATCCCGACGATGACGAGCCCGAGGACGAGGAAGCCCGCGCCGTAGAGCACGACGTTGACGAGCAGGCCCGTCCACCCGAGCTCGTCGAGGTCGACGAACCCGTACGGGTACTCGCTGCCCGGGCTGACGAAGCCGCGGATCGTCGTGAACGCGAAGTACGCGAGCGGGTACAGGAGCCAGCGCGCCGCGTCGAGGCCGCGCAGACGCCGGTGGGCGTCGAGCAGGAGGAAGTCGACGAACACCGCGAGCGGGAGCAGCTCGTGCTCGATCTGACCGTCGGTCAGCCCGAGGAGCACGGCGGGGGCGCCGGGCTCCTCGGGCGCGAGCACGAGGTTGGCGACGAGCCCGGTGATCGCGGCGAAGAGCGTCACGCCGCCCTTGAGCCAGCCCGGGGGCTGCCGGCGGCGCAGGAGCGACGCCACGCCCGCCCACGCGAACACGACGGCGATGAGGAAGCCGGTCTGGTTCGTGAAGTAGACGAGGCCCTCGATGTCTCCGTCGCGCCAGATGGCGCGCGTCCCGACGAGGGCCAGGACGACGAGGAACAGCCGGAACAGTCCGACGACGACGTGCATGCGAGCTCCTTCGCGCGCGGTGCGGTGGTGCGCTCAGGAGCCTAGTGCGCCCCGCCCACCCCGGCGTACCCGGCACCTCGTCCGCGCCGGGGAACGCCGAAGGGCCGTGCGGCTGCACGGCCCTCCGGGACGTCGTCGCCCGCCCGGCGCTGCGCGCGCCGTGCGGGAGGGACGTCAGAGCGACTGGATGTTCGTCGCCTGCGGGCCCTTGGGGCCCTGCGTGACGTCGAACGAGACGCTCTGGTTCTCCTCGAGCGAGCGGTAGCCGCTCGAGTTGATCTCGCTGTAGTGGGCGAACACGTCGGCGGTGCCGTCGGAG
>JAQSXO010000019.1 GCA_029256625.1 Cellulosimicrobium sp.
GTCCTGGGTGTCCGAGAAGGGGAGCGTCTGGAGGAGGGCGGTGTTCTGCGCGACGATCGCAGGCGTCGCTGGCTTCGGAGTCGACATGGTTCGGAGCCTTGCATCGCCCCGGAGGAACCGCACCCGGAGTCCCGGGATCTGCCCGACAGGTCGGGACGCCTGCCCCTGGGGCCCGGGACGCCGCCCGGTCGACGCTGCGGGGACCGTCGCGGCACGTGGCGGGCCCCGGCCGCGGGATGGGCGGCCCGAACGGAAGGTCGTCCCATGCAGGACAGCTCGCTCACCGCCCCGTCACCGCTCGCCGGCGACCCGACCCGCCGCCCGCGCGGCGCGACGCCCCGCGCGTGGGCCTGGACCGGCGTCGTCGCCGGAGCCCTGGGCCTCGTCTCGATCCAGTCCTCGATGGCGCTCGGCGTGAACTGGGAGGAGACCGCCGGCGACGCCGACGCGATCGTCGCCGACCTCGCGGGCCGCACCGGGACCCAGATCGTGTTCCACACCGCGACGATCGCGTGCGCGCTGCTCGTGCTCGTCTTCGCGGCGGGCCTCAAGCGCCGCCTCGACGCGCAGGCGCCAGCCGGGTCGCTCCTCCCGACCGTCGCGGGCTGGGGCCTCGTGCTCGTCTCGGTCGCCGGCCTGCTCGGCTCGGGCCTGGACACGCAGTTCCTCTTCGGCCTCGGCGACACCGCGCTCATCGTGCCCGAGTCGGGCGCGTTCTACAGCGACTGGGTCGCGACGATCCCCTGGCTGTGGGTCGGCGCGGGCGTCGCGGGTGTCGCGCTGGGCGTCGCCGCGCTGCGGCACGCGGCCGCGCCGCGCTGGATCGGCGTCGTCGGGTTCGTGCTCGGCGGGCTCGCGCTCCTCACGGGCGTGTCGCCGCTCCAGTACATGGCGGGCTTCGTCGGGCCGATCTGGCTCCTCGTCACCGCGCTCGGCTTCGCGCTCGGGGACCGGCGCTGAGCGCCGACACCCTCCCGGGCACTCTCCGCCCCGGTGCCCGACGACGCCCGCTGCCCGGGCGCCGTCGGGCACCGGGTGATCTCCCGCCCGGGCCCTTCTCGCCGCGCGTGCCGCGGCCCTACCGTGGGCCCGTGGCCGACCCCGGGCCCGGCCGCGCCGGGATGCCCCGCACGGGCTGGACGATCGGCGTCCTCGCCTGGGTGCTCGGCGTGTCCGCGCTCGCGCTCCAGCTCACCTCCGGGGTGCCGCTGCTGCTGGGCGACCTGCTGTTCGTCGTCGTCGACGCGACCGTCGCACTCGTCTACGGGACCGTCGCCGCCGTGATCCTCGTGCGGCGACCGCACGTCGTCGGGTGGCTCGTCGCGCTCGCCGGGATCGGCGGCGGGGTCGCCGCCCTGGGCGGCGCCTGGCGCAGCTACGCGTCGACGCACCCGGGACTCCCCCCGCTCACCCCGCTCGCCGACGCCTACGGGTGGGCGTGGGTCCCCGGGACCGTCGGGCTGTTCGTCCTCGTCCCGTGGTTCGTGCGCGGCGGGCGGCTCGGCGCGGGCGCCTGGTGCGGCGTCGCGGGCGGCGTCGCGTCCGTCGCGTTCTTCTTCCTCGCCCCCACGGACGACCCGCGACCCGCGATCGTCGGCGTCGTCGTCATGGGGCTCGTCACCGCCGTCGCGACCGCGTGGCGCTGGCGCCGCGGACTGGTCGAGGAGCGCCGCGGCCTCGGTCTGCTCGCGCTCGGGACCGCGCTCATGGCGCTGTCTTTCCTCCCGCTGCTCGGCACGTGGGCCGACCCCGACGTGCTCCTCGCGCTCCCCCTCACGCACCTCGCGTGCCAGGCGCTCTTCCCCGCCGCGATCCTCGTGTGCGTGCTGCGCAACCGGCTTTGGGGCATCGACCTCGTGCTCTCGCGCGCGACCGTCGCCGCGATGCTGGCCGTGGGCCTCGCCGTCGTCTACGCGGTGGTCGTCGTGCTCGCCACGACCGTGGTCGACGGCCCCGCGGCGCAGGTCCTCGCCGCGGTCGGCGTGGCGCTCGCCGTGCAGCCCCTGCACACGTGGCTGCGCCACCGGGTGCGCACGCTCGT
Source organism: Cellulosimicrobium sp. (assembly GCA_029256625.1). Classification (GTDB taxonomy): domain Bacteria; phylum Actinomycetota; class Actinomycetes; order Actinomycetales; family Cellulomonadaceae; genus Cellulosimicrobium. The sequence goes on from JAQSXO010000019.1 coordinate 2,042, forward strand.
CTACGGGGAGGGCAACGACCCGGGGCGCGCCGCGCTGAGCGTCGGCAAGCACCTGTCGTCGGCGTCGACGGCCGACGACCTCGTCGTGAGCCTCGCCGTCGGCGTGCGCGAGGCGCTGCGCCTCGAGAGCGTGACGATCGAGCGGGCCCCGGACCGCCCGGCGGAGCCCGGCGGCCCGGAGGACCTGCCCGGCCCGGTGTGGGCCGGGCCGGCCTCCCGCTCGACCGGGCAGACGGCCTCGCTCCCCGTGTCGCACGGCGGGCGGGTGCTCGGCCGGGTCCACGTCGTCGCCCGGGCGGGCGAACGACTCGACGCGCGCACCCGGGACGCGCTCGACCAGCTCCTGCCCGTGCTCGGCGCGGGACTCGCGCTCGCCCAGGGCGCGCGCGAGCTCGAGGAGGCACGCGCCGCGACGACGCGTGCCCGGCTCGCCGAGCGGCGCGTGATCCGCCGGGAGCTGCACGACGGCGTCGGGCCGTGGCTCGTCGGCCTGCGCCTGGGCCTGCAAGGGGCGCGGAACACGCTCGAGACCGACCCGGCCGCGGCCGCCGCCGTGCTCGACGCGCTCGGGACCGAGGTGGCGCAGCGCGTCGAGGACGTCCGCGCGCTCTCCCGCAGCCTCCTGCCGCCGTCGCTCGACGAGCACGGGCTCGAGGTCGCGCTCGGGGAGCTCGCCGGCCGTCAGGCGCTCGGCGGGTTCGTCGTGGACGTGCGCTGCGACCCGTGCGACGGCCTCGACCCGCGCGTCGCCGCGGCCGCCTACGCGATCGCGAGCGAGAGCGTGGTCAACGCCGCGCGGCACTCCGGCGCCGGGGAGTGCCGCCTGACCGTCCGGGTCGACGACCGCTGCGTCGTCGTCACGTGCGAGGACGACGGGCGCGGCATCGCGCCCGACGCGACCCGCGGCGTCGGCTCGCGGTCGCTGCGCGAGCGCACGGACGAGCTCGGCGGGCGGCTCGAGGTCGGCGCGGTGCGGCCGGACGGCGAGCGCCCGGGCACGCGCGTGCGTGCCGCCCTGCCGCTCGTCCCTGCCGGGGCGCTCGCGCGCGAGGGCGCGTCGTGATCCGGGTCGCAGTCGTGGACGACCACCCCGTGTTCCGGCTCGGGATGGCGGCGCTGCTGGACTCGTTCGACGGCGTCGGCGTCGTCGGGCAGGCGGCGTCCGCCGCGGAGGCGCGCACCCTGCTCGGGCTGGACCCGGGCGCGGAGGCCGCGCCCGGGGCGGGGCCCGACGTCGTGCTCATGGACCTCGACCTCGGCGACGGCTCGGGCGTCGACGTCACGCGTGAGCTCGTGCGGGCCGACCCGACCGCGCGCGTGCTCGTCGTGACGATGCACGAGGACGACGACGCCGTCGTCGCTGCCGTCCGCGCCGGGGCGCGCGGGTTCCTCGTGAAGTCCGCGAGCCCCGCCGAGGTCGAGCGCGCCGTCCGCGCGGTGGCCGACGGCGCGATGATCCTCTCCCCGACCGTCGCCGACCGGGCCATGGCGTACGTCGTGGGCGGGCGCGCCGCCGCACGCGTGCCGTTCCCGCAGCTCACCGACCGCGAGCGCGAGGTGCTCGACCTCGTCGCGGCCGGGCTCGACAACGCCTCCATCTCGCGCCGCCTCGTGCTCAGCCCCAAGACCGTGCGCAACCACGTCGCGAACGTGCTCGCCAAGCTCGCGGTCCGCGACCGTTCCGCGGCGATCGTCCGGGCCCGCGAGGAGGGCCTCGGCGCCGCGAGGTAGAGCCCAGGTCCCACGAGGTAGAGCCCTGGTCCCCCGAAGTAGAGGCGTGGTCGCGCGAAGGAGAACCGTAGATCCGGGGCCCGGCGCCCTCAGGCGTCGTCGTCCTGGATGACCGACAGCACGTTGCCCGCCGGGTCGGTGAACCACGCGATGAGCGGGCCGCCGCCGCGGAAGACGAAGTCGTCGTCCGTCTCGACCGGCGTCCCCGCGTACTTCTCGAAGACCACGCCGCGCTCGCGCAGGGCTGCGACGGTCCCGGGGACGTCGTCGACCGGGAAGTTGAGGACCGTGAACGACGCGGGCTCGTGCGCGTCGCCCTTCGGGTAGACGAGCACGCCCGAGTCGCCGGTCACCCGGAGCCACAGCATGTCGTCGCCCTCGACGGTGAGCCCGAGCCGGTCACCGTAGAACTGCCGCGCCGCCTCGACGTCGTCGACCGAGAACCCGCTGAACGCCTTGCCGAGCATGTCTCCTCCTGGGGTCGCGCGGGCCGACGGCCCGCTCTCCCAGGGTCGACCGGTGCGGGCACGCCCGCTCATCGGTCGACGACCGACGTCAGGACTCCCGGCGCAGGTGCAGCAGCGGGAACGGGCGGCCCTGGTCGTCGGTCGCCGAGCGCCCCGTGACCTCGAACCCCTGCGCACGGTAGAAGCCCAGCGCGGACGGGTTCTGCTCGTTGACGTCCAGCTCGAGCACCGGGTGGTCCCGCCCGGCGTGGGTCAGCAGCGCGCGGCCGAGCCCCTGCCCGTGGAGATCCGGGTCGACGAACAGCATCTCGACGCGGTGCCCGACCGTCCCGACGAAACCCACCACGCGGCCGTCGCGCTCCGCGACGGTCACGTCGACGGCCGCGAGGTACTCGTCGCGCACCGCGGTCTCCAGCTCGCGCACGTCGTCCGGGGTGAGGAAGTCGTGCGTGGCCTCGACCGCTCGCCGCCAGACGTCGACCAGCGCGTCGGTGTCGTCAGGGCGGGCCGGGCGGAGCAGGAGGTCGGTCATGGGGCGAGCCTCCCCTCCCCGCCCCGGCGGGTTCAAGCGGATTGCCGGCCGAGCACGGGGAGACCGAGGGAGTCGAGCAGCGCGACGACGCGGTGGCGGATCTCGTCGCGGATCGGGCGGACGGCGTCGAGGTCCTGTCCGGCGGGGTCGTCGAGGACCCAGTCCTCGTACCGCTTCCCGGGGTAGAACGGGCAGGCGTCGCCGCAGCCCATGGTGATCACGACGTCGGACGCCTGGACGGCCTCGGGGGTCAGCACCTTGGGCTGCTCGCCGGTCAGGTCGACCCCGACCTCGCGCATGGCCTCGACGGCGACCGGGTTGATCCGGTCCCCCGGCATCGACCCAGCGGAGCGGACCTCGACGGCGTCCCCGCCCAGCGCGCGCAGGAACCCGGCGGCCATCTGCGAGCGCCCGGCGTTGTGGACGCAGACGAACAGCACGCTCGCCCGTGCGGCCTCCCCGCTCACCGCGCCACCGCCGGGGCGTCGGCGAGGACGGCGCGCACGGCGCCGTCGACGAGGTCGCGCGCACCGGGCGCGACCGCGTAGTACGCCCACTTGCCGCGCTGCTCGCGCGTCACCAGGCCGGCCCGGGCGAGCGTCGACATGTGGTGCGACACGGTCGGCTGGGACAGGCCGAGCGGGTCGGTGAGGTCGCAGACGCACGCCTCGCCGTCGGGACGGGCCGCGATGATCGAGAGCAGCCGCACGCGCGCCGGGTCGGCCAAGGCCTTGAACGTGGCGGCCACGTCGCGCGCGGCGTCGGCGTCGAGGCCGCCGGCCTCCGCCGGGCCGCAGCAGCCGCCCGTCGTGGCAGCGATCGGCAGGAGGGTCGTCATGCGGCCGATTCTCGCAGACGTATTGACAGATGTCGATGCGTCCTCCATCGTCCTCGTATCGACGTTCATCGATCTGGGAGTGAGAGCAATGACAACCGACCACGAGGTGCGCGAGCAGGTCCGGGCCCGGTACGCCGAGGCAGCGGAGACCGCCGCGGAGGGGACCGCCGCGGAGGGCGGGTGCTGCACGACGACGTCCGCGTGCTGCGGGTCCACGGCCTCCGCCCCGGTGTTCGGCCCGGGCCTGTACGACGCGCGGCAGACCGCCGGGCTCCCGGCGACGGCGGTCCTCGCGAGCCTCGGCTGCGGCAACCCGACGGCCGTCGCCGAGCTCCGCGCAGGCGAGCGCGTGCTCGACCTCGGCTCGGGCGGCGGGATCGACGTGCTGCTCTCCGCCCGGCGCGTCGGCCCTACCGGGTTCGCCTACGGCGTCGACATGACCGAGGAGATGCTCGACCTCGCCCGGCGCAACGCCGCGGAGGCCGGCGCGACCAACGTCGAGTTCCGGCGGGGCACCATCGAGGACCTGCCGTTCGAGGACGCCTCCGTCGACGTCGTCATCTCGAACTGCGTCGTCAACCTGTCCCCGGACAAGGCCGCGGTGCTCGCCGAGGTGTTCCGCGTCCTCGTCCCGGGCGGGCGCGTCGGCATCTCGGACGTCGTCGCCGAGGACCACCTCTCCGCGGCCGACCGGGCCGAGCGGGGCAGCCACGTCGGCTGCGTCGCCGGGGCCCTGTCGAGCGCCGAGTACCTCGAGGGCCTCACCGCCGCGGGGTTCGTGGACCCCGACGTGACGTTCACGCACGAGGTCGCCGACGGGATGCACGGCGCGATCGTCCGCGCCACGAAGCCGCGGGCCACCGAGGGCTGAAGGTCCCGCGCCGGACCGGCCACCGACCCCGACCGCGGGACGGCGGCCGGTTCGCCGCGCGCCCGGTGGGTCGCGTCCCTACGCTCGGCGTGTCGGTCGCGCTCGCCGCGCCGGCCCGGCCGTCGCGAACGGCCGCGCGACGGCGGACGAGAGGTGGCCCATGGCCGAGGTGACGGGATCGATCGAGCAGGCCTCCCCCCGCTCCGGCTGGCAGCGCTTCTGGGACCGGGGCGGGTGGTGGCGCGCGTTCCTCTTCGCCGTCCTCTACATCGCGGTGTACCTCGGAGTCGGGCTCCTGGTCGGGCTCCTGCGCGACGGTGCCGACGACGGCGACGTGCTCGAGTCTTCGGGAGCAGTGTTCTTCGACCTCCTCCTGCCGATCCTCGTGATGGGCCTGCTGCTCGTGGCCTTCGTCGCGACCACGGGGTGGCGACGAGAGGTGTTCGGCCCGCAGCCCGTCGCGGGGCGCCCGTGGATGTGGGGCGCGGTCGTCCTGGTGCTCGTGCCGGTCGTGCTGCACGTCGCGGCGACCGACTGGTCCTCCTACGACGTCACGGTGGTGCTCACCGTCTTCGCGCTGGGCCTCTGCATCGGGTTCGCGGAGGAGGTGCTCACGCGAGGCGTCGCGGTCACGATGCTGCGCCGCGCGGGCTACGGCGAGAAGGCCGTCATGGTGCTGTCGTCGCTGCTGTTCGGGTTGCTGCACGCGACGAACCTGGTCTCGGGCCAGCAGGTCGTCGCCGTCGCTCTCACCGTCGTCTACGCGTTCGGCTTCGGCACCATGATGTACCTCTCGATGCGCGTCACCGGCAGCATCGTGCCCGCGATCCTGCTGCACGCCGCGACCGACCCGACGACGATCCTCGCGACGGGCGGCGTCGACGCGCACGGCGCGAACGCGGGATCCGACGCGCTCAACGCCTTCGCGGGGACGTTCAGCATCCTCTTCGTCGCCGTCGCGGTCCTCGCGATCTTCCTGGTCTCCGGCCGCACGGGGAAGCCGGCGGCGGCACCGACGACGAGCTGAGAAGCTACCGACGCCCGCGCAGGGCGATCACGGGGCCAGAGAACAGCGCGATGCCGAGCATGAACCCGACGTCGTACCAGTTCCCGTTGTTGTCGACCTCGTAGATGCTCACCGTGTCGGTGAAGAGCGACACGATGAACGTGATCGGCAGGATCATCCCCTGCCACAGCCCCCACCAGAACCCGTAGCCGCCCGGGCTCGCGGCCACGTTCGGCCCAGCCGCGCAGGCCCCCAGGAGCAGCAGCACCGCGACGGCGAGAGCCGCACCGGCTCCTCGTCGTGTCGTCGTGGACATGACGCTCACCTCCGTGTACCAGTCGACGGCACCAGTGAACCGCGCGCGCCGCCCGGCGGCGAGGGCAGGACCGTGGCACCACCGCGGGCCGGGTGTCGGGGCCGTGCGGCAGGATGGCGGCATGACGCAGAGCACGGACGACGGCGCCCCCTCGCGCAGCCCCGCGGGTGACCCGGCAGGCAGCGGCCCGACGGCGGGCGGCGAGCTCATGCTGCTCGACACCGCGAGCCTGTACTTCCGCGCGTTCTTCGGCGTGCCCGACTCGATCAAGGCGCCGGACGGCACGCCCGTGAACGCGGTGCGCGGGCTGCTCGACATGATCGCGACGCTCGTCACGGACCGTCGCCCGTCGCGTCTCGTCGCGTGCTGGGACGTCGACTGGCGCCCGGCGTTCCGCGTCGAGGCCATCCCGACGTACAAGGCGCACCGGGTGGCCGAGAAGGTACCGGGGACCACGGGCGTCGAGGAGGTCCCCGAGAAGCTCGTCGCGCAGGTCCCCGTGATCGTCGACGTGCTCGCGGCGCTGGGGATCGCGCGCGTCGGCGCGGCGGGCTACGAGGCCGACGACGTCATCGGCACGCTCACCGCTCGCGAGGTCGCACGGCGCGCGGCCGAGGGGACTGCGCCGGACCCGTCGGGACGTGCCGCCGTCGAGGTCGTCACCGGCGACCGCGACCTGTTCCAGCTCGTCGACGACGCCGCGGGCGTGCGCATCCTCTACCCGACCAAGGGCGTGCGGAACCTCGACGTCGTCGACCAGGCGCGCCTCGCCGAGCGGTACGGGATCACGACCGGCGCGGCGTACGCGGACATGGCGGTGCTGCGCGGCGACCCGAGCGACGGGCTCCCGGGCGTTCCCGGCATCGGGGAGAAGACGGCGGTCGCGCTCCTCGCGAAGTTCGGCGACCTCGCGGGCGTGCTCGCCGCGCGCGACGCGGACGACCCCGGCCTGACGGCGACCCAACGTCGCCGGCTCACCGAGGCGACGTCCTACCTGGAGGTCGCACCGCTCGTGGTGCGCGTCGCCCCCGACGCCCCCGTCGGGGACGTCCGGGACGCGCTGCCGACCGCTCCCGCGGATCCCGACGCGCTCGCCGACCTCACCGAACGGTGGGGTCTCGGCACGTCCGTCCGGCGCCTGCTGGACGCGCTCGACGCCACGCGCACCGCGCCCTGACGGCGGTCCGGCAGACTGGGCGAGCGCCGTCGGGCACCCGCCCCGGACGACCGTACGACCCCCTGGAGGCGACCCCGTGGCCCTCGTCCGTTGCAGCTTCTACTCCGACGTGCTCGAGGTGAGCACGACCATGACCGTGGTGCTCCCGCAGGCCACGACGACCCAGATCGGGATGGCCGGGTCCGCGAGCGCCCGCGCCGAGGGTGCGCCGGTGCTGTACCTCCTGCACGGCATGAGCGACGACGAGACGATCTGGACGCGCCGGACGTCGATCGAGCGGTACGTCGCCGACCGCGGGCTCGCCGTCGTCATGCCGCGCGTGGAGCGCAGCTTCTACGCCGACGAGGTGCACGGGCACCGGTACTGGACGTTCCTGTCGGAGGAGCTGCCGAGCCTGGTCGACCAGTTCTTCCGGGTGTCGTCGCGCCGCGAGGACTCGTTCGTCGCGGGCCTGTCGATGGGCGGCTACGGCGCGTTCCGGTGGGCGCTGCGCCACCCCGAGCGGTTCGCGGCGGCGGCGAGCCTGTCCGGGGTCCTCGACCTCGCCGACGAGTCCTACCGCGAGCGCCGCCTGCCCGACATCGAGCGCGTGTTCGGCGACCGCGAGATCGCGGGCTCCGACGACGACCTGCTCGCGCTGCTGCGCCGGGCCGCCGTCGAGGGCCGCACCGCGGACCTGCCGGACCTGTTCCTCGCGTGCGGGACGGAGGACTTCCTCGTCGACGGGAACCGGGCGTTCGAGCAGGTCGCGCGCGAGTCCGGCGTCGCGCTGCGGTCGGAGTTCTCGGCCGGCACGCACGAGTGGGGCTTCTGGGACCGCACGATCCAGGACGTCCTCGACTGGCTGCCCCTGCCGGGGACGCCACGAACCTGACGTCGCGCCCTCCCTACCCCTCGGGGCACGTGTCACACACCGTGCCCGCGCGTCGTCGAGTGGGTGAGCGCACCTACCGTCGAGGCGCGCACACCGCGACGAAGGGGACCACCACCATGACCACCTCTGCCACCACGCTCCCGCCCACCGAGGTCGCGGCGCTGCGCGACCGCCTCACGGGGCGCGTCCTCGCCCGGGGCGACCTGCCCGACGGCGGCCCGACCGCCGCGGAGGCCGTCGCCGCCCACAGCACGCTCGTCACGCACGACCCCGACCTCGCGGTGCTCGCCGCGACCGAGTCCGACGTCGTGGAGGCGGTCCGGTTCGCGTCCCACCACGGGCTGCGCGTGCGGGCCCACGCGACGGGCCACGGCGCGTCCTCGCCCGTCACGGACGGCCTCGTCCTCGGCACGAGCGAGCTCGCGGGCGTCGAGGTCGACCCGGAGACACGGATCGCGCACATCGCCGCCGGCACTCGCTGGAAGTCCGTGGTCGAGGCGGCGGCGGAGCACGGGCTGCTCCCCGTCACGGGGTCGTCCACGGGCGTCGGCGTCGTCGGGTACACGCTCGGCGGCGGGTTCGGCCCGCTCACGCGCAGCCACGGGCTCACGACGGACTGGGTCCGCGGCTTCCGGGTCGTGCTGGCCGACGGCTCGGTCGTCGAGGCGAGCGCGGACTCCGAGCCGGACCTGTTCTGGGCGCTGCGCGGCGGCAAGGGCGGCCTGGGCGTGGTGACGCGGATCGACGTCGAGCTCGCACCGCTGCGCACCCTGTACGCGGGGGCGCTCACGTTCGACGCCCCGCACATCGAGGACGTCCTGCGCGGCTGGGTCGCGTGGACCGCGACCGCGCCCGACGACGTCACGACGTCGGTCGCCGTGCTCGCCCTCCCGGACCTGCCGTTCATCCCGGAGCACCTGCGCGGTCGCACGGTGCTCAACCTGCGCTTCGCCTACCCGGGCGACGCCGCCGAGGGCGAGCGCCTGGCCGCGCCGCTGCGGGCTCTCGCGCCGGTCATGGCCGACGCGGTCGGGGAGATCCCGACGACCGCCGTCGCGACGATCCACTCCGACCCCGAGGACGCAGGCCCCTCCTGGGTCTTCGGTGCCGGGCTCCGCGAGGTCGACGCGGCGTTCCTCGACCGGTTCCTCGCCGAGCTCGGGCCCGGCAGCGGCTCGCCGTTCGTCGCGGCGGAGCTGCGGCACGTCGGCGCTGCAGGAGCACGCGACGTCGACGGCGGGTCGGCCGCGGGCGGTCGGACGGCCGGTTTCCTCTTCAGCCTCGTCGGCGTCAACCCGCCGCGCGTGCCGGACATGATCGAGACGGCAGCCACGTTCGCGCAGTGGTCGCGGCCGTGGGCCGCGACGGAGACGAACATCAACTTCCTTCCCGGTCCGTGGACGGACGAGACGCTCGCGCGGGCCTGGTCCCCGGAGACCGCGGCGCGGCTCGCGTCGGTGCGGTCGGCCTACGACCCGACGGGTCTCTTCGCCTGGCGCGTGTGACGTCGCCGCCTCCCCCGGCGCCCCGGGGAGGCGGCCCGACCCGTCCCGTCACCCGGTGAACAGGGCAGCGAGCCGCGGGAGGCGGCGCGCGTTCTCCTCGTCGTCGTCGAAGTCCCACTGCTCGCCGGTGGGCTCGCTGCGCGCGTGGCCCGACGACGTCCGCTCGCGCGCCGCGTAGTACGCCTCGTCGTCCTCGCCCGTCGCACGCGACCACGCGTCGCCGACGAGCGAATTCATCGACTCGAAACCGAACCAGGCGGACCCGCCGCGCGCCATCGTGGCGACCACGGGGTGGTCGGCGAGCGTGTCCGGGTCCGCCACCGCACGCTCGAACACCACCCGGCCGGCGAGGACGAGCCCGTCGCGGAAGTCCATGAAGCCGTCGTCGCTGCACCCGCCCTCGACGAGGTACGCCGCGCCCCACAGCGGCCACGCGTACGCGTCGTCGGCCAGGTCTCCCGCGACGTCCACGAACGCCAGCATCTCGTCCGCGGTGAGCCGCTCGACGAGGAGCTCGGTCAGGGCGTCGGGCAGCGGGTCGTCCTCGGGCCCGCGGTCGTCAGCGCCCGCACCCGCGCGCTCGCGTGCCGCGCCCACGATCTCCCAGAAGGTCTCTCGGTCCATGGCGCGGACCGTACGGCCCGGCACCCACAGACGTCATGCGACCGTCCGCGCCCCGGTGCGACGCACCCAGCGGCGCTGCCACGGCGTCTCTGCGGCGCGGGGCCGGTAGCGCGCGCGGACCCAGGCCACGGCGTCGTCGGGACGGACGCCGCCCCAGACCGCGAGGAGCGCGAGCGCCGTGCCGGTACGACCGGTCCCGCCGCCGCACGCGATCTCGACGCGCTCGTCGTCGGCCCGCTCGTACGCCTCGCGCAGCGCCGCGACGGCGTCCGGCGTGGACCGCGGCAGCGCGAAGTCCGGCCATCGGACCCAGCGCGACTCCCATGCGGTGGCCGGCGGCGGCGACCCGGTGAGGTAGACGCCGAGGTCCGGCACGTCGTCCGGCCCGGGCGGCCCGGACCGCAGCCCGCGGCCCCGCACCCGGCGCCCGTCCGGCAGCTCCACGACCCCGTCGCCGCGCTCCCACGACCTCATCCGCGCCTCCTCACCGGCCGGCGTGCCGCGCGAGGATCGCGTGGGCGTCGGTGCCGCGGGGCAGGACGCCGTAGCCGTGGCCGCGGTCCTCCCCGAGGCGTGCCGCGACGAACGCGTCCGCCGTGGCCGACGGCGCGTGCCGCACCAGGAGCGACCCCTGGAGCGCGAGCGCGAGCGACTCCACCACGCGACGGGCCTGCGCCTGCTGCGCGCCAGCGTCGGAGGCCGCGACCTCCGCGAGGAGACGGCGCGTGCGCGCGACGTGCGCGTCGAGGACGGGGTGCGCGCCCGCCGTCGTGCCCAGCTCGGCCTCGAACGCGGCGACCGACTCCGGCTCGCGGCCCATGGCGCGCAGCACGTCGAGCGCGATGACGTTGCCCGACCCCTCCCAGATCGCCATGACCGGCTGCTCGCGGTAGCGGCGCGCGAGGGGGAACGCCTCGGTGTACCCGTTGCCGCCCAGGCACTCCATCGCCTCGTAGGCGTGGTGCGGCCCGCGCTTGCACACCCAGTACTTGCTGACGGCCGTCGCGAGGCGGCGGAACGCGCGGTCGTGCTCGGACTCGCCGTCGTGCGCGGCGGCGAGGCGCACGGACGTGAGCGTCGCGGCCTCGGACTCGAGCGCGAGGTCCGCGAGCACCGCGGTCATGGCGGGCTGGTCGACGAGCGCGGCTCCGAACGCGCTGCGGTGCCGCGTGTGCCACAGGGCCTCGGTCACGGCCTGCCGCATCCCCGCGGCCGAGCCGTGCACGCAGTCGAGCCGCGTGCGCGACACCATCTCGATGATCGTCCGCACGCCGCGCCCGGGCTCCCCGACGAGGAACCCGACCGTGCCGTCGAGCTCGATCTCCGACGACGCGTTCGACCGGTTGCCCAGCTTCTCCTTGAGCCGTTGGATGCGGAACACGTTGCGCGTGCCGTCCTCCAGCACGCGCGGCACGAGGAAGCACGACGGCGCCGCGGCGCCGTCTCGCGCGGTCCCGCGCACCGCACCCGGGACCTGGGCGAGCACGAGGAACGCGTCCGACATCGGCGCCGAGCAGAACCACTTGTGACCCGTGAGCAGGTAGGCGCCGTCCGCCCCGGCGGGCACGGCCGTCGTCGCGTTCGCGCGCACGTCCGAGCCGCCCTGCTTCTCCGTCATCGCCATGCCGACGAGCGCGCCGGGCTTGCTCCCCGGTGCCGCGAGGGCGCCGTCGTACGCGCGGGACAGCAGGCGCGGCTCCCAGACCGCGGCGAGCCCCGGCGCGTGGCGCAGCGACGGCACCGCCGCGTGCGTCATGGAGACCGGGCACGCGTGGCCCGGCTCGACCTGCGCGAACAGCGAGAACACCGCGCCCCGCACGACGTTCGCCCCCGGCCCGGGCTCCGCCCACGCGCTCGTGTGCGCGCCGTGCGCGACGGCCGCCCCGATCACCTCGTGGTACGCCGGGTGGTACTCGACCTCGTCGACGCGGTTCCCGCGACGGTCGTGCGTGCGCAGCACGGGTTCGTGGACGTTCGCGAGCTCGGCCGCGCGCTGGAAGTCCCCCGACCCGACGAGCGCGCCGACCTCGACGAGCCGCTCCTCTCCCCACGCCCCGCCGTACGCGCGCACGGCCTCGCGCAGGACAGGGTGGTCGAGGTACTCGTTGAGGCCCACGCGCTCCGGCGGCTGGTTCGTCACGCGGTGGGTGACGTGCGGGGTCGGACGTGCGACGGTGCCCGCCGTCGCGTCCGCCGGGGCGGTGGTCGGCGTCCGGGCGCTGTCGGTGGGGGTCACGGTGTCCTCCTGCCGCTCTGCGGGTGGATCAGCGGTCGGGCTCGTGAGCTGCCGTCGACGCCGACGGCACCCAGGCAGAAGCGCAGGATCGTCGCGACGACGTCGTCCCGCTCGCCCGGGGCCGGCGCGGGGCCCGCGGCCCGGCGGTCGCGGCCCGCCGCGAGCGGTGACAGCGGGCCGGTGAGCGACTCCCCGATCGCCCCGACGAGCGCCGTCGCGACGACCGGGACGTCCTGGTCGGGGATCTCGCCCGACCCGACGCCGTCGCGCACGACCTCGGCGAACGTCGCCGCGTACGCACGGCGGTACTCCAGGCGCGCGGCGTCGACGGCCGGGTCGACGGGCTCGAGGAGGAGCGCCCAGGCCAGCGTCGGACCGCGCAGGGCCCGGCGCGCGAAGGTGTCGACGGCGCGGCCGAGGCGAGCCACGGTCCGGTCGCCCGGGGGGTCGTCCGGGCGCGCCGCGGCGGCGGCGCGCACGGCGTCGAGCTCGACGTCGGCCGCCTGCCGGAACACCGCCACGAGGAGGTCGGCCTTGGTGGGGAAGTACGAGTAGACGCCGCCGGTGCTCACCCCGGCGCGCGCGGCGAGCGCCTGCACGTTCGCCCCGGCGAACCCGTGCTCGGCGACGATCGTGCGCGCCGCGTCGAGCAGCGCCTCGCGCTTGCGCTCGCGGGCGGCCAGCGTGGCGGGGGTCTCGCGGTAGGGCACGGCTCCTCCGTCGTCGTCGAGGGTGCACCGCACCGTCGCGGTCTCCCATCAAGAATTGAACCATGGTTCAATTCATCGCGGTGCCGCGTCCGCGAAAGAGAGCGGCCGCCGTCAGGGGCGCGCGTGCTCGAAGATCACGGTCGTGCTCGTCCCCGCGACCTCGGGCCGGACGCTGAGCGTCTTGGACACCAGGTCGCGCAGGGAGTCGGAGTCCGCGACCGCGACGTGCAGGAGGAAGTCGCGGTCGCCGGTGACGAAGAAGACGCCCTCGACGTCGGGCAGCGTGAGCAGGTAGTCGCGGAACGCCTCGAGGCCCTTGCGCGCCCCCGCCTGGAGCCGGATCGCGATGAGCGCCTCGAGCCCGCGGCCGAGCGCGGCCGGGTCGACGTCGGCCCGGAAGCCGCGGATCACGCCGCGGTCCACGAGGGCGCGCACGCGCGCGTGGCACGTCGACGCGGCGATGCCGACGCGGGCCGCGATCGCTGCGTTCGTCGCCCGCGCGTCGGTCGCGAGGACGTCGAGGATGCGGCGGTCGACGTCGTCGAGGACGGGGGGTCGAAGATCCTTCGGCACGAGGAGCCTCCTCAGGTGGTCGTTACGAAGGTCAGGCCGGTCGTAGCGGAGCATCACGATGATCCTTCGGCACATCTTGCCGCACACCGAAGGATCCACCACGCTGGAACTGTGCGACACCATCCCGTCGCACACCAGCCACGCGCCCGCCTCGCCACCCGCGAGGCGGGCGTCGGTCGAAGGAGCCCGGCGTGAGCACGACCCCCCGTTCCCGTCCCCGCACCCGCGACGCCCGGTCCACGTCGACCGGCCGAGCGCCCCGCACGGCGGTCGTCGTCGGCGCCGGCATGGTGGGCCTCGCCACCGCCTGGCACCTGCAGGAGCAGGGCGTCGAGGTCACCGTCGTCGACCGCGAGGGCGTCGCCGCGGGCTCCTCCTGGGGCAACGCCGGGTGGCTCACCCCCGGCATGGCGATGCCGCTCGCCGACCCGTCGCTCTGGACGTACGGACCGCGCGCCCTCCTCGACCCTGCCGCACCCCTGCACGTGCCGCTGCGGTTCGACCCGCGCCTGTGGTCGTTCTTCGCGCGCTTCATGGCGCACGCGACGCAGCGCCGCTGGGACCACGCGATGGCGGCGCTCACCCCGATCGACCGCGTCGCGCTCGCCGCGTTCGACGAGCTCGCCGCCGGCGGGAGCCTCGGGCACGGCGTCGAGGCCGGCACCACGCCCGGGCCGTTCACCGTCGCGTTCGAGCACGTGCGCGAGGCGCGACCGTTCCTCCGCGAGCTCGAGCACGTCGCCGCCGCCGGCCAGACCGTGCCCGTCCGGCGCGTCGAGGCGGGCGAGCGCGCCCCCCAGCTCACCGACGGCGTCTCCACCGTCTACGCCCTCGAGGGCCAGCGCTTCCTCGAGCCCGGCCCGTTCGTCCACGCCCTCGCCGACTCCGTGCGCGCACGCGGCGGCACGATTCTCACCGGTCTCGACGTGCTCGACGTCGAGCCCGGCCGCCTCGGCGCGTGCGTCTTCGCGCGCGCCGTGCACCCCGACGCCGCCGCACACCCGGCGCTCGTGGGCGCGGCCAGGGCGGGGGACGCCGTCGGGCAGGACGCTGAGGCGCCCCGCCGGGCCGGGTACCCCGC
>JAQSXO010000399.1 GCA_029256625.1 Cellulosimicrobium sp.
TCCTCTCCGAGAACCCGGCGCTCGCCCGCGCGTGCGAGCGCGCCGGGATCGCGTTCGTCGGGCCGCGGGTGGATGCGCTCGAGGCGATGGCCGACAAGCTCGCCGCGAAGAGCATCGTCGGCGCGCGCGGCGTGCCCGTCGTCCCGGGTGCGGGCGAGCCGGGGATGTCCGACGACGACCTCCTCGCCGCGGCGGGCGCCGTCGGCTACCCGCTGCTCGTCAAGCCGTCCGCCGGGGGCGGGGGCAAGGGCATGGTCGTCGTGCGCGCAGCCGACGACCTCCCGGGCGCGCTCGCGTCCGCGCGCCGGGTCGCAGCCTCGTCGTTCGGCGACGACACGCTCCTGCTCGAACGGCTCGTCGAGGCGCCGCGCCACATCGAGGTGCAGGTCCTCGCCGACACGCGCGGGACCGTGATCCACCTCGGCGAGCGCGAGTGCTCGCTCCAGCGCCGCCACCAGAAGGTCGTCGAAGAGGCGCCGTCGCCGCTCCTCACCCCGGCGCAGCGGGTCCGGATGGGCGAGGCCGCGTGCGAGGTCGCACGCTCCGTCGGGTACGTCGGCGCCGGGACGGTCGAGTTCCTCGTCCCCGCCGGGAGCCCCGACGAGTTCTTCTTCATCGAGATGAACACCCGCCTCCAGGTCGAGCACCCCGTCACCGAGATGGTCACCGGCCTCGACCTCGTCGAGCTCCAGCTCCGCGTGGCGGCGGGCGAGCCGCTCGGGCTGGCCCAGGACGACGTCGTGCTCCGCGGCCACGCCGTCGAGGCGCGCCTCTACGCCGAGTCGCCCGAGCGCGGGTTCCTCCCGGCCACCGGGTCGGTCCTGGTCTACGACGACGGCGGGGTCCCCTCCGGGCCCGGCGCCTCGCCGCTGCGCCTCGATTCGGGGATCTCCGCCGGTGCCGTGGTGGGTGGGCACTACGACCCGATGCTCGCGAAGGCGGTTGCGTGGGGCGAGACGCGCGACCGGGCGGTCGAGCGGCTCGGCGGGCTGCTCGCGCGGACGGTCGTGCTGGGGGTCGAGACGAACACGGCGTTCCTTCGGGGTTTGCTCGCCGATCCCGACGTCCGCGCCGGGCGGCTCGACACGGGGCTGATCGACCGGCTCGTGGCGTCGGGGTCTGGGTCTGGGTCCGGGTCTGTGGCCGGGTCCGGCGAGGGACCGGGGGGTGCGCGCGCCGTCTACCATCCGCGCCCTCGTTCCTCGGGCGCTCCCGCCAGACCCAGCCACGACGGCGCGCACACCCCCCGCCCCCTCACCTCGGCGGTCGACTCGCCGTCCGAGCACGACGGCGCGCACACCCCCCGCCCCCTCACCTCCGCGGTCGACTCGCCGTCCGAGCACGACGGCGCGTACGTCCCCCGCCCTCTCGCTGCGGAGGTCGGCTCGTCGGCGGACGGCGTCGCGTGGGTCGATCTCGTGGCTGCGGCGTTGTTCGTCGCGACGTCGGGTGGTGCCGAACCCGGGGTTGTCGACAGGTTCGCGGCAGATTCGCGCGACAGACCCGGGTTCGGCGGGGTGGCGGGAACTGGTGACGACGATCCGTGGCGGGTGCACGACGGGTGGCGGCTCAACGGGCCGGCGGCGCCGCGGCGGGTCGTGCTCGTCGATGCCGCCGGGGACGCGCACGAGGTGCGGGTCTCCGGGGTGGCGCGCGACGCCGTCGTGCAGTGTCCGCCGGAGCGCGGGACCCATGGCGGGTGGGACCCGGCCGGCGCACGCCCGCGTGAGGTGCGGGCGTCGATCGAACCCGACCCCGGGGCGGACGGCGCGTGGTGGCTCACCGTGGACGGCGTCCGGGAGCGGGTGCGGCTCGCGCTCGACGCGCCGTCTGCCGCCGGCGAGCCTGCGACGGTGTGGGTGTGGCGCGACGGGCGGACCGTCGCCCTGGCCGCCCCGGACCGTGGGCAGCGCGCCGCGCGGGCGCGGGACGAGCGCCGTCGGGCACGGGGGGACGCGCCCGGCGCGACGGACCCCGAGGTGCGCGCCGCGATGCCCGGCACGGTCGTGACGGCCGTCGCGGACGGCGAGCCCGTCGCCGCCGGGGCCGTCCTCGTCACGGTCGAGGCCATGAAGATGGAGCACCCGCTGCTCGCCCCGCACGACGGCGTCGCGACGGTGCGCGTGCGCCCCGGCGACCTCGTGCGCCGGGACCAGGTGGTCGCCGTCGTCCACCCCCACGACTCCGGCGCGGCAGACCCCGCCGCCCCGGTCCCGCAACCCGACACCCAGGGAGCATCATGATCGAGGCCGACGTCCTGCTCGACGACGAGCAGCGGAAGCTCAGCCAGGTGGTGCGCGACTTCGCGGACAGCGTCGTCGCGCCCGCCGCCTACCGGTACGACACCGAGCGCCGCCTGCCGATGGAGATCATCGCGCAGATGGGGGAGCTGGGGCTGTTCGGCCTGCCGTTCCCGCGCGACGTCGGCGGGCAGGGCAAGGACTACGTGTCGCTGTGCCTCGCCGTGGAGGCGCTCGCGCGCGTCGACCAGTCCATCGCGGTGACGCTCGAGGCCGGGGTCGGGCTGGGGATCGTGCCGATCTACCGGCACGGCTCGCGCGAGCAGCAGGAGCGCTGGCTGCCCGACCTGCTCGCCGGCAGGGCGCTCGCGGCGTTCGGGCTCACGGAGGCCGACGCCGGCTCCGACGCGGGCGGCACGCGCACGACCGCGCGGCTCGAGGGCGACGAGTGGGTGATCGACGGGTCCAAGCAGTTCATCACCAACTCGGGGACGCCGATCACGAGCCTCGTGACCGTCACGGCGGTGACGGGCGAGCACGCCAGCCAGGACGGCGAGGTGCGCAAGGAGCTGTCGAGCATCATCGTCCCGTCGGGGACGCCCGGGCTCGAGGTGGGGCCGTCGTACGACAAGGTCGGCTGGCACACCTCGGACACGCACCCCCTCACGCTCACCGACGTCAGGGTCCCGGAGGGCAACCTGCTCGGCGAGCGGGGCCGCGGGTACGCGAACTTCCTCCGCGCGCTCGACGAGGGCCGCATCGCGTTCGCCGCGCTCGCGACCGGCGCCGCGCAGGGCTGCCTCGAGGAGGCGCTGCGGTACGCGCGCGAGCGCGTGGTGTTCGGGCGGTCGATCGGGGAGAACCAGCACGTCGCGTTCACGCTCGCCCGCATGCAGGCGCGCGTCCACACCGCGCGGCTCGCCTGGCTCGACGCCGCACACAAGCTCGTCGCGGGCAAGCCGTTCAAGGCGGAGGCGTCCGTCGCGAAGCTCGTGGGCGGCGAGGCCGCGATGGCGAACGCGCGCGACGCGTCGCAGATCTTCGGCGGATACGGGTTCCTCAACGAGAACGCCGTGGCACGCCACTACCGCGACGCGAAGGTGCTCGAGGTCGGCGAGGGCACCACCGAGGTGCAGCTCATGGTCATCGCGAGGAGCCTGGGGCTGGACGGCTAGGGAGGAGCAGCATGCGCGAGGTGGTCCAGCGGGGCCTGTACTACGAGGAGCTCGAGACGGGCGTGGTGTACCGCCACCGGCCCGGCCGCACGCTCACGGAGGCGGACGACGTCGTCTTCTCCACGCTCACGATGAACCACCAGGCG
>JAQSXO010000020.1 GCA_029256625.1 Cellulosimicrobium sp.
GCGGCGCACCCGACGTCCTCGAGCCGGCGCGCGAGGATCGGGTCGTCGTTCGTGTAGGGCAGCACGACGAACCCGTCGCGCACGAGCTGCTCGGCCGCCTCGACGAGGCCGACGGGGTCGGGCAGGAGCGTGACGTCGTCGGCGATCACCTCGAGCTTGACCCACTCGGTGCCGCACGCCTCGCGCGCGAGGTGCGCGGTGAGCACGGCCTCGCGCACCGAGAAGCACCCGGCCGTGTTGGGCAGCGCCCGGATGCCGAGGCGCGCGAGGAGCGCCCAGATCCCCGAGTCGGGGCTCGCCTCACCGCCCGCGCGCACGGCGACGCGTCGCATCGCGACGGTGGTCAGCGCGGTGCCCGACGCGACGAGCGCGTCCTCGAGCGTGAGCAGGTTCGCCGCCCCGCCGGTGCCCATGACGAGGCGCGACCCGACAGTGGTGCCGGCGAGCACGAGCGGGTCGTCGCCGTCCGACGGTCGGTTCGCGGTCGCGGGAGAGATGTCGGTCGTGGTCACGGGTCCTCCTCAGCCGCCCTGGACGGCGGTCACGATCTCGATGCGGTCGCCGGGCGCGACGACGGTCGTCGCCCACGAGCCGCGCGGCACGACGGCGTCGCCCACCGCGACGGCGACCCCTTGCGGCGTCCCGTCGGCGACGTACGCGGGCACGAGCCCCGCGACGAGCTGCTCGAGGTGCACGGGGGCGTCGAGCGGGTACGGCTCGCCGTTGACGAGCGCGGTCGGAGCGGGTGCGGTCACGGGGATCACCTCGGTGTCGTGGTGGAGAAGGCGGCCGACCGGCCGGCGCCGAACCCGGGGTCGTTCCCCGGATCCGACGCGAACCAGGGGACAACCCCGGGTTCGGCGAAGCGGTCGGTGCGGGTCGGGGAGAGGGCGGCGGCGACGCCGGCGGGGAGCGGGGTGCCGGTGAGGCCGGCGACCACCGCGTCGGCGGTGAGCGGTGCGAGCAGGATGCCGTTGCGACCGTGCCCGGTCGCGAGGTGGAGCCCCGGGACGTGGGTCGGGCCGACGAGCGGCAGGTTGTCCGGGGTCGCGGGGCGGGCCCGGGGCGTCACGTCGACGAGCGCGGCCTCGTCGATCCCGGGCAGGAGGGCGCGAGCGTCGCGCAGCAGGGCGAAGACGCCGCCCGCGGTCGCGCGACGGTCGTCGGGGTTCTCCTCGGTCGTCGCGCCGACGACGACCTCCCGGTGCCCCGCGCAGCCGTGACCCTGCCCGTCGGGTACGGGGTCGCGCGGCACGACGTACACCGGCCGCCCCTGCACGACCCCGCGCACCACGTGCTCCAGCGCGAGGTCCGGCCCGGCGTCGAGGCGCAGCGTCTGCCCCTTGACCGGCCGTGTCGGCACGACGACGCCCGGCACGTCCGCGAGCAGCGCCCCGGACTCCCAGCCCGCCGCGACGACGACCGCGCCCGCCGCGTGGAGTAGGCCGGCGTCGTCGTGCACCCCCACGACCCGCCCGGCCGGGTCGAGCGCGACCCGCGTCGCGGAAGCCCGCACGACCACGGCGTGCGCCGCGGTGCGAGAGCCCGCGCCCGGGGCCGTCCCCGCACCGTCGCTCCCGCCGAGCGCGCCGAGCAGCGCCGCGTGCGTCGCGCGCGGGTCGACCGCGTGGTCGGCCGGGGCCCAGGCGGCGCCCGCGACCCGCGGGCCGAGGTAGGGCTCGCGCCGACGGGCGTCGGCGACGGTGAGCTCGTGCGACGCGAGGCCGTGCGCGGCGTGGAGGGCGAGGACGCGCCGGATCAGCGCGAGGTCGTCGGCGTCGTACGCGAGCGTGAGGGTGCCCGCGGTGCGCAGCCCGACGGCGGCCCCCGTCGCGGCGCGCAGGTCGCTCGCGAAGCCGGGCCACGCCGCCGCGGCGGCGAGGTGCAGGCGCAGCGCGTCGTCCTCGCCGAAGTCGGCCTCGGTGACCGGGGCGAGCATCCCGGCGGCGGCGTGCGTCGCGCCGTCGCCCGGCGACGGGTCGAGCACCGTGACGGTCAGCCCGGCGCGCGCGGCGCGCCACGCGACGGCGAGCCCGACGATCCCGCCGCCCACGACGACGACGTCGCGCGCGCCGTCGGGCACGGCGGGACCGGCTCCCGGCGAGCGGGGCCCGGGACGGACAGGGGTGTGCATGCGCGCTCCCTTCGCTGGCATGACCCAGATCAGGTTCGACGGTCGGCTCCGACGCCCTCTCAGCCCCGTGCGGGGCTCCCGTGCTGTCGGCCACAGTACCGCCTGCTCCGGACGAGCCGCCGCTAGGCTCCGGCGGGTGAGCACCGAGACCTTCGCCACTCCCGCCCCGCAGGCTCCGGACGCCGCGCGCGCCCGCCTCGCCGACGCGCGCCTCTACCTGTGCACCGACGCGCGAGAGGAGCGCGGCGACCTCGAGGACTTCCTCCGGGCGGCGCTCGCGGGCGGGGTGGACGTCGTGCAGCTCCGCGACAAGACGCTCGCCGTCGCGCGCGAGCTCGAGCTCCAGGAGCTCGTCGCGCGGGTCGCGACGGAGCACGGCGCGCTGTGGGCCGTCAACGACCGGGCCGACGTCGCACGGCTGACCGGAGCGCCCGTGGTGCACATGGGCCAGGGGGACCTGCCCGTCCCTGCGGTGCGCTCCCTGCTCGGCGCCGCACCGGTGCTCGGCCGGTCCACGCACTCGGCCGAGCAGGCGGCCGCCGCCGAGGCCGACCCGGACGTCGACTACTTCTGCGTGGGCCCCCTGTGGGCGACGCCGACCAAGCCGGGGCGTGCCGCCGTCGGGCTCGACCTGCTGCGCGCGGTCGCCGCGACGCGGCCGAGCACCCCGTGGTTCGCCATCGGCGGGGTCGACGCCGGCCGGCTCGACGCGGTGCTCGACGCCGGGGCGGACCGCGTGGTCGTCGTGCGGGCGATCACGCAGGCGAGCGACCCCGAGGCCGCGGCCCGTGCGCTGCGCGACCGGCTCACCGGACGCGTGGTCGAGCGAGCCACCGAGCGCACCGACGCCTGAGACGCGGGACGGGACCGCGCCACGCGGCGACTATCCTGGAGCGGTGACGTCACCCGCCACCGCTCCCGACACCCCCACCACCGCCGAGGTCGCCGCGACCCCGCGCCCCGTGCTCGTCGTCGACTTCGGCGCCCAGTACGCGCAGCTCATCGCGCGCCGTGTGCGCGAGGCCAAGGTCTACTCCGAGATCGTGCCGCACACCTTCACGGTCGAGCAGATGCTCGCGAAGGACCCGGTGGCGATCATCCTCTCCGGCGGTCCGTCGTCGGTGTACGCGACCGGCGCCCCGTTCGTCGACCCGGCGCTGTTCACGGCCGGCGTGCCCGTCATGGGCATCTGCTACGGCTTCCAGGCCATGGCGAAGGCGCTCGGCGGCGAGGTCGCCCAGACGGGCCTGCGCGAGTACGGCGGCACCGAGGTCGAGGTGTGCGCCGCGGGCGTGCTGCTCGACGGGACCCCCGAGAACCAGACCACGTGGATGAGCCACGGCGACGCCGTGCACCGCGCGCCCGAGGGCTTCGAGGTCCTCGCGACGTCGGCCGGCTCGCCGGTCGCGGCGTTCGAGGACACGTCGCGCCGCCTCTACGGCGTGCAGTGGCACCCCGAGGTCAAGCACTCCGCGCACGGCCAGACCGTGCTCGAGCACTTCCTCTACGAGGGCGCGGGGCTCGCCCCGGACTGGACGCCCGGCAACGTCATCGCGGACCAGGTCGCGGCGATCCGCGCCCAGGTCGGCGACGCGCGCGTCATCTGCGCGCTCTCCGGCGGCGTCGACTCCGCGGTCGCCGCGGCGCTCGTGCAGCGCGCCGTGGGCGACCAGCTCACGTGCGTGCACGTCGACCACGGCCTCATGCGCGCGGGCGAGGTCGAGCAGATCGAGCGCGACTTCGTCGCGGCGACGGGCGTCAACCTCGTGATCCGCGACGAGAAGGAGCGGTTCCTCACCGCGCTCGCCGGGCACAGCGACCCCGAGACCAAGCGCAAGATCATCGGCCGCGAGTTCATCCGCGTGTTCGAGGACTCCGCGCGCCAGATCGTCGAGGACGCGGGCGAGCACGGCGCCGAGGTCAAGTTCCTCGTCCAGGGCACGCTCTACCCGGACGTCGTCGAGTCCGGGGGCGGCGAGGGCGCGGCGAACATCAAGAGCCACCACAACGTCGGCGGCCTGCCCGACGACCTGCAGTTCTCGCTCGTCGAGCCGCTGCGCACCCTGTTCAAGGACGAGGTCCGCGCGGTCGGTCGCGAGCTCGGCGTGCCCGAGGAGATCGTCGCGCGCCAGCCGTTCCCCGGCCCCGGCCTCGGCATCCGCATCGTCGGCGAGGTCACGGCGGACCGCCTCGAGACGCTGCGCGCCGCCGACGCGATCGCGCGCGAGGAGCTGACGAAGGCCGGGCTCGACAACGAGATCTGGCAGTGCCCGGTCGTGCTGCTCGCCGACGTGCGCTCGGTCGGCGTCCAGGGCGACGGCCGCACCTACGGCCACCCGATCGTCCTGCGCCCCGTCTCGTCCGAGGACGCGATGACGGCCGACTGGACGCGCCTGCCCTACGACGTGCTGTCCGTCATCTCGACGCGCATTACCAACGAGGTCTCCGAGGTCAACCGCGTCGTGCTCGACGTGACGAGCAAGCCCCCGGGCACCATCGAGTGGGAGTGACCCCCTAGCGGGACGGACGGGCCCGACGATCCACGGCGATCGTCGCGGCCCGTTCGTATGCCCGCTCCACGTCGGCGAGCACGCGCGGCCAGCCCGCCGACGACGGCACGTCGCGGTTGCGCGCGACGATCCGGTCGAGCAGGCCGTCCTCGGTCGCGAGGCGCACGAGCGCGTCGGTGAGTCCGGCGTCGTCGTCCGCGAGGAGCGCGTCGACGCCGTCCGTGAGGCGTTCCGCGACGCCCGACTGCGAGCGGGTCAGCACGGCGAGACCGGCCGCCTGGCCCTCGAGCGCCGCGATGCCGAACGCCTCCTCGACGGCGGGCGCGGCGAACACGTCGGCGCGCGCGTAGAGCCGCTTGAGCCCGGTCGCGTCGAGGCGGCCGGGGAGCGACACGACCGACCCCAGCCCGTGCTCCGCGACGAAGCGCCGCGCGTCGGCCAGCTCGGGGCCGTCCCCGGCGAGCGTCACGTGGAGCGCGCCCTCGGGGAGACGCGCGACGGCGTCGCGCACGACCTCCAGGAGCGGCAGGACGCGCTTGCGCGGCGCGAACCGCGTCGCCGCGACGACGTGGACGGCGGAGCCCTCCATGCGGTCGGCGCGCTCGGTGCGCGGGACGCGCCACGCGTCGAGGTCGAGGCCGTTGTGCAGCACGACGACCTGGCCGTGGTCGCCGACGATGCGGCGCAGGGGAGCAGCGGTCAGCTCGCTCACCGCCGACCACAGCACGGGCCAGCGCGACCACCGCACGACGCGGTCGAGCGCGGCGAACGCCTTCTCCGCCCCGCCCCACACGCTGTGCACGGTGAGCACCGCGGGCAGCCCGGCCCGGACCACCGTGCGCAGCGACGCCTGGGTCGAGGGCGTGAGCACGCCCATGTGGAGGTGCACGACGTCGGGCCGGTCCGCGCGCAGGATCCGCGCCGCGTGGTGCGGCGCGCGCGGGTGCACGGGGTAGCCGCCCGGGACGCGCGCGGCGAGGCGGTGGACCGTGACGCCCCCGTCCTGCTCGGTGGAGACGCCGTGCGCGCCGGGGCGGGCGGGGGTCGTGCAGACGACCGTGACGTCGTGCCCGGCGGCCGCCTGCTGCTGCGCGAGGCGCGCGACCTGGGTCTCGATCCCGCCGAGCAGGGGCAGGTAGCAGTCGGTCAGATGGGTGATGCGCACGGACGGCATCCTCCCATCCGGGCGCGGCGCTGAGGTGCGCGTTCGCCGCGCGGTTCTCGGTCGTCGTGGCTACCGTGGGTCCCGTATGGGTGGTTCGACCGCCCTGCGGCGGACCCGCGCCTGCGGGTCACGGTCCGCGGTGCGGCAGCAGGTGGGTCCTGACGAAGGGGAGAACGCGCCATGTCGAGCACCGTCACCGTCACGCCGGCCAAGGGGGCGCGGGGCATCGGCCTCGTGTCGATCATCGCCGGCATCGTCCTCCTCCTCGCCGGCATCGGCACCTGGATCGTCGTGGCGAACCAGCTGTCGGCGGAGGAGATCACCGTCTCGGACGACGCGTCGTTCCTGGCGGGCCGCCACGTCAACGGGCCGCTCACCGCGTACGCGCAGGCCGAGGTCATCAACAAGCACGCGCTCGAGGCGAGCGGCGGCCAGACGTACGCCGAGCTCGACCAGGACGACCCGACGCGGCAGACCGTCATGACGGCGTCGTTCCTGCGGGCGTCGCTGTTCACGTCCGTCGTCGCGTTCGGCGTGTGCGCCCTGGTCATGGGGCTCGGCATCCTGTTCATCCTCGTCGGCATCGCGCTGCGGCGGCTCGCGGGCGGCCCCAGCGTGGCCGTCGAGACGCCGGGGGCGTACACGTCGTCGGGCGACCTGTCGGACGCCGGGCGCCACGCCGCCCCGTCGCACGCGGAGCCCTCGCCGACCGCACCGCCCGTCCGTCCTGAGCCCACGCGCCCGGTCGAGGCGCCGGGCCGCACGTCCGCGCTCTCGACACCCGGTGCCGAGGCCCGCGCCGCCGCGACGCCGGTCGAGCCGACCGGTGCGGCGGGGACGGGCACCCCGTCCGCGCCGGGCGCGTCGCCGGCCGCGTCGCCCGACACCACGACGCCGACCGACACCACGACGCCGCCCGCGACCGGGCACCCGGCGACGGAGCGCCGTCGCGACGAGCCCACCCCCTGAGCGTCCCGGTCGTCCGTCCGGACGTCGAGGACCCGTTCCCGCCGGGTCGCACCGGAGAGAGCGTGCGGGGCGACGTCGCTCGGACACGGCGAGGGGCCGTGGCACACCTGCCACGGCCCCTCGTCGTGTCCGGGGTGGTGCGACCTCAGCCCCGTCGGCGCCTGGCCCCCGAGACCACGGACCCGACGACGAGCGTGATCCCCGCCGCCGCGAGCACGACGATCGTCGCGAGCCCGAGGTCGACCCGTGCGCCGAGGGCCGCGGCAAGCACGACGACGCCGAACGCGACGATGACGAAGCCCCACACGATGGTGGAGACCCGGGGTCCGCGCCGCACGGGCGGAGTCTGCTCCCCGGGCACCCACGGGCCGGTGGGCGCGCTCGACGCCTCGGCCGAGGGCCTCGACGCCGGCCCGCTGGCGCCTGTGGCGGGCCCCTGCCCGGGCCCGGCGGGCGCCACGGCCGGGCGCTCGTGGTCCGCAGGGCCGGGCACGTCCAGGACGGTGGTGTCCCCGTCCCGCGCCGGCTCGGCCGCAGGGAGCTCGGTGGTCAGCGGCACCGTCGGGTGGACGTCCGACGTCGGTCCCTCGGTCCTCGGCGCCTCGAACAGCTCGTCCCCGAGCGGCCGCGTGTCGTCGTCGCGGCGGTCTCCGTCGTTCATCAGTCCTCCTCGATCGTGATCTGGCCCGCCCCGACCTCGACCCGCAGCACGAGCAGCGGGTCGTCGCCGGACTGGACCTCGTCGTTGTCGAACGTGACCGGCTGCGTGCTGACGCCGCCGATCTCCTGCCGGTCGCCGTCGACGTGCCAGCGGGCGTTCCCGGCGAGCACCTGGACCTCGGCACGCACCGGGACGCCGTCGGGCACGACGACGGTCGCGTCCCCGGCGCCGAGCTGGACCGGGACCTCGACGGGAGAGGTGCCCGTCGCGTCGGACAGGTCGAGCCCCGAGAGGTCGATCGTCGGGTCGCCGAACGACACGCCGAACCCCTCCTCGGCGACGTCCGGGTCGGTGACACGGTGCGTGCCGTCCGTGACGGTCCGCACCGAGTCGTCGAGGAAGAAGGTGAACGGCGCGGACCGCCACGCCGACGCGGGGAGCGCGACGACCAGCAGGAGCACCGCGAGCCACCCGAGGCCGCCGCTCGTCCGCCCGCGCAGGCCGCTGACGACGATCGCGAGACCCGCGAGGATCCCGGACAGGCCGGCCCAGGTCAGGAAGACGGGCCACGGGAGCTCGCCCTGGCGCTCGACGACGAGCAGGAACGCCCCGAGCAGGAGGCTCAGCCCGACCACGATGCCCGTCGTGGTCGCCCCGGGCCCTCGTGGGCGTGGGGGCTTCGGCGGCTGAGGTGTCCGCGGCGGGCGCGGCGGCTGGGGCGCGGACGGGTTCCGCGGCCCCTGGTGCGCCCGCTGCGGTGCGGCAGGCGGCGTCGTGCCGAACGGTGCACCCGAGGCGTACGGGGGGAGGGGCGTGGTGACGCCCGGCGCGGCCGACGCGTAGGGGCTCGCCTCGGCGGACCAGCTCACGCGGTCCTGAGGTCCCGACGGCGCGGCGCCCGACGGCGTCCCGGGGGTGCCCCACGGGGCGTCGGCCGGCGCGGGGGCGCCACCGGGAGCGGCGGGACCGTTGCCCGGCGTGCCGGGGCCGTGTGCGCCGGGGCCGTACCCGGGAGTCCCGGGACCACCGGCGCCGGGAGCGCCCGGCCCGCCGGGCCACGGGGGAGCCTGGCGCGGCGCACCCTGGGGGCCGCGGGGACCCCGCTGCGTGAGCGCCGAGACCACGACGACGGCCACCGTGACGAACGCCGCGACCCAGAAGAGGCCGGTCAGCCAGCCCAGGTCGAGCGCGTCCCACCAGGACCACCAGCCGCCGCCCCAGGAGAATCCGACGAGGACGAACGCCGCCGCACCGAGCAGCGCGACGTCCACGTTGCCGCGGAACGCCTCCTGCAGGTGGATGCGCCCGTCGCGACGCTCCGGCAGCAGGGCCCACGCCGCGCCGTACAGGACCAGTCCGGCGCCCGAGAGGAAGAACGTCACGAACAGGAGCCCGCGCACGATGAGCGGGTCGATCCCGAACCGTTCGGCGACGCCGGACGCGACACCGCCGATCCACCGGTCGTCCGCGCGGTAGATGCCCACGCGCCGGACGGCGTCGAAGAAGCCGTCGGTGCCGTTCGGGCGGGTCGCGCCGGGGGCCTGCGGCGGACCTTGCGGCGGACCCTGCGGCGGACTCTGGCCGGGGTCGGACGGGCCGGCGGGGCCGCCCCACGCGGGGCCGGGACCGCTCGCCCCGGGAGGGACGGTGCCCGGCTGTGCGCTGGACGGGTCGGCGGCGCCGCCGGAGGGCCCGGGCTGGGTGCCGGGTCCGGGAAGGTCGGGAGTGCTCATGACCACCATGCTGGCTCCCGAGCCGCGCGGCCGGTATCCGGTGCCACCCTGACCTGACCCTGAACCGGCCGCCGCACGACCCTGGTTTCCCCGTCCGGCGGCGCTCCGGGCGCTCGGGACGTGTGACGATCGGGGGGTGACGACTCCCGCCCGCCCCGCTCCGCGACCCGGAGCGTCGACCGGTGCCGGGCCCGGTACCCGGCCCGGCGTCCGGACGCGCGACCTGCCGCTGCGCCGCCCCGAGCGCGGCCGGTGGGTCGCGGGCGTGTGCGCGGGGCTCGCGGCGCACCTCGGCGTGAGCGTCGGGGTCGTGCGCCTCGTGATGGCGTTCCTCGGGCTCGCGGGGGGTGCCGGCGTCGCGCTCTACGTGTTCTGGTGGCTCACGGTCCCGTCCGGCGACCCGGCCGCGGCGCGCGACGAGCAGCGCCCGGCGTCGCTGTCGCGCCTCGCGCCGCGCCTGCAGGGCAGCGTGCGCCGCCTCCCGGTCCGGGACGTCGCGATCGGCGTGGTCCTGCTCGGCGGCGCCGCGCTGCTCGTGGCGCTGCGGACCGGCATCGACGTCGAGGTCTCCTGGGTCATCCCCGTCCTCATCGCGCTCGCGGGCGCGGCGCTCGCGTGGAGCCAGCTCGACGCCGTCGAGCGCGGCCGGCTGCTCACACGGGCCGGGGGCCGCACCCCGGCGGGCGTCCTGCGCATCGCGGGCGGTGTGGTCCTGGTGCTCGTGGGCATCGTCCTGCTCGTCGGGCAGGACGCGCGGCCCACGCAGATCGTGCGCGCGGCCGTCGCGGCGGTCGCGGTGCTCGCGGGCGTCGCGATCGTCCTCGCCCCGTGGTGGCTCAAGCTCGTGCGCGAGCTCGGGAACGAGCGCGCCGCGCGCGCCCGCGAGGCCGAGCGCGCCGACATCGCCGCGCACCTGCACGACTCCGTGCTCCAGACGCTCGCGCTCATCCGCGCCCGGTCGTCCGACGCGGACACCGTCGCGCGCCTCGCGCGCGCGCAGGAGCGCGAGCTGCGCGAGTGGCTCTACGACGACCGCCCGTCGCCCGGGACGTCGCTCGCCGCCGAGCTGCGCGGGCTCGTCGCGGAGGTCGAGGACGGGCGCGTGGGCCGCCGCGCCGAGCCCATCGGGGCGCCCGTCGGGACGGCCGGCGCAGCGGTGACCGGCGAGACCGAACCCGGGCCGGTCGTGGTGGACGTCGTCGTGGTGGGCGACTGCACCCCCACCCAGGAGACCGCGGCGCTGCTCCAGGCGACGCGCGAGGCGCTCGTCAACGCCGTCGCCCACGGCGGGCCGCCCTACTCCGTCTACCTCGAGGTGAGCGACGCGGCCGTCGAGGTCTTCGTGCGCGACCGCGGGGACGGCTTCGACATGGACGACGTCGCGCCCGACCGGTTCGGCGTGCGCGAGTCGATCCTCGGGCGGGTCCAGCGGCGCGGCGGCAAGGCCGAGATCATCAGCAGGCCGGGGTGGGGCACGGAGGTACGGTTGCGCGTGCCGCGCGCCGTGGCGGAGCCCGAGCCCGCCCGCCCGCCGTCGGGCACACCGTCGAGTCAGGAGAACCCGTGACGACCATCCCCAGCACGCCCGCCGACGGCGTCCCGGCGACCGGCCCGGTGCCCGTCGTGCTCGTCGACGACCACCACATGTTCCGGGCGGGCGTGCGCGCGAGCCTCGACCCGGCGCTCGTCACCGTGGTGGGGGAGGCGGACGACGTCGAGTCCGCGGTCGCGCGCGTGCACGAGCTGCGGCCCCCGGTCGTGCTGCTCGACGTGCACCTGCCCGGCGGGAACGGGGGCGGTGGCGCGGAGGTCATCCAGCGCTGCGCCGACGCGCTGGGCGACGTGCGGTTCCTCGCGCTGTCGGTGTCGGACGCCGCGGAGGACGTCGTCGCGGTCATCCGCGCCGGGGCGCGCGGGTACGTGACCAAGGCGATCTCCGGGCCGGACCTCTCGGCCGCCGTCGGGCAGGTCGCCGGCGGTGACGCGGTGTTCTCCCCGCGTCTCGCCGGCTTCGTGCTCGACGCGTTCGGCACGGGGGCGGGCGACGTCGCGGTGCGCGACGACGAGCTCGACCGGCTGTCCGCGCGCGAGCAGGAGGTCATGCGCCTCATCGCGCGCGGGTACACCTACCGCGAGGTCGCGTCCGAGCTGTTCATCTCGATCAAGACCGTCGAGACCCACGTCTCCGCCGTGCTGCGCAAGCTCCAGCTCTCGTCCCGCCACGAGCTCACCCGCTGGGCGGCCCAGCGCCGCCTCCTCTAGCGGTGCCGCCCCGTGTCGCGCGCCCGCCCCGGGCTGACGCACACTGGCGGGTGTGAGCATGGCAGCCCGTGCCCCGCGCCGAGAGCCCGCTGCCGCTCGGTGGGGGTGGGTCGTGGCCGCCGTCGTGGCCGGCCTGGCGTTCGTGGTGCGGTGGCACCTCGCCGGCGGCTCGGCCGGCGTCGGCGGGTACCGCGGGTACGACGACGGCGTGTACTTCTCGGCGGCGGTGGCGTTCGTCCACGGCCGCGTGCCCTACCGGGACTTCCTCCTGCTGCACCCGCCCGGCTCGGTGCTCGCCCTGACGCCCTTCGCGGGGCTCACCGCGTGGACGAGCGACGACCACGCCCTCGTCGCCGCGCGCGTCGGCCTCATGCTCGTCGGTGCGGCCAACGCCGTGCTCGTGACGCGCGTCGCGCGCCGGTGGGGCGCGACGGCCGCGGTCGCCGGCGGCGTCCTGTACGCGGTGTCCTACGCCGCGGCGTGGGCCGAGCGCCTCACGCTGCTGGAGCCCCTGGGCTCCCTGTGCCTGCTCGGCGGGGTCGTGCTGCTGCTCCGCGGTCTCGACGCGCGCCGGGAGGGCGCCGGGCGCGGGCGCCTCTGGGTGTGGGCGGGGGGTGCCGTCCTCGGGCTCGGTGCGACGGTCAAGATCTGGGGCGTCGCGCCGCTGGTCGTCGTGCTCCTCTGGCTCCTGGCCGTCGCCGGGTGGCGTACCGCCGCCCGCGCCGCCGCGGGCGCCGTCGTCGCGCTCGCGACCGTGCTGCTGCCGTTCCTCCTCGCCGCAGGCCCGGACATGGTCCGCATGGTCGTCCTCACCCAGCTGGGCCGGCCGCGGGACACGACGGACCTCGAGCAGCGGCTCGTGTGGATCACGGGGACGGGCGGCCTCGACGAGCTCGTGTCGCACCGGGCCCAGGTCGCGGCGGTCGGGACCGTGCTGGTGCTGGTGACCGTCGCGGCGGTCGTCGCCTGGGCCGGGCGGCGCGGGCGGCTGTGGGTCGCGCTGCTCGTGGTGCAGGTCGCCGTGCTGCTGGCCGCGCCGTCCGCGTACGCGCAGTACGCGGCCTTCCCTGCGCCGGCCCTGGTCCTCGTCCTGGCAGCGGCGTGCTCGCTCCTGCCGCGCCCGGGCCGGGTCGTGGCGGGGACGGCCCTGGGCGCCGGGGCCGGAGCCCTCCTGGTGGCCGCTGTGCTGACCGCGCCCCGCTTCGCGCCCATCCCGACGGTCGAGGTCGCGGCCCGGCTCCCGGACGACGGCTGCGTCCGCGCCGACTCACCCGGGATCCTCGCCGTGCTCGACGTGCTGAGCCGCGACCTGGAGCGCGGCTGCGAGCTCCCGGTGGACCTGTCGGGGTACACCTACGACCTCGGCGCGCACGACGCCGCCGGCGAGGCCGTCCCACGCCGTCGGAACCTCGCCTGGCAGGACGAGGCGCTGCGCTACCTGACCTCGGGGACGTCCGCCGTCCTCGTGCGGACGACGGGCAACGGGTTCAGCGACGAGACCCGGCGGACTCTCGACGAGACGACGACGACCGTGCTCGACCGCCCGGGCGTGCGGGTGCTGGTCCCGCACGACGACCCGGGCAGGCGGACAGGCTGAGGCCGCACCCCCGCGCGGAGCAGCGTCGTCCGCGGGACGCCCGCGGGCCCCGACACCTGGACGTCCCGATCACGAGCGGGCAGGTCGGATCGTGGGTGTGCGGAGCCCGCGGCTACTCGGAGCGGGGACGCGTGGCGTGGGGGACGGGGGCGGGCCAGGCGGGGGACAGGGTGACCACGTCGCCGACGACGGTCACGGCCGGCGGGCGCACACCCGCCTCGCGCGCGCGGTCGGCGATGGTCGCGAGCGTGCCGACGGTCGTGCGCTGACGCGGGCCGTAGCCGTCCTCGACGACCGCGACGGGTGTCTGCGGCGAGCGGCCCTGCGCGACGAGCGCGTCCGCCGTCTCCGCGAGCCGCGAGACGCCCATGAGCAGGACGACGGTGTGGTCGCTCGCAGCGGGGACCTTGCCCACGTCCTCGTGCCCCGTGAGCACGGTGAACCCGCGAGACAGGCCGCGGTGCGTCACGGGGATGCCCGCCGCCGCGGGCACGGAGACGGCGCTCGTCACGCCCGGCACGACCTCCACCGGGATGCCGTGCTCGCGGCACGCGTCGAGCTCCTCGCCGCCGCGCCCGAACACGTAGGGGTCGCCGCCCTTGAGCCGCACCACCCGCCGCCCGACGAGCGCGTGGTGCACGAGGATCCGGTTGATCTCCGACTGCGGGACGGGGTGGTGGCCCGGCGTCTTGCCGACGTCCACGACCTCGACGTCGTCGCCGAGCTCGGCGAGCAGCCCGCGCGGCCCGAGCCGGTCGACCACGACGACGTCCGCCTCCGCGAGGAGGCGACGACCGCGCACCGAGATCAGACCCGTGTCGCCGGGGCCGCCCCCGACGAGCGCGACCGACCCCACGGGCCGCACGAGCGGCCCGGAGACCGCGCCCGCGAGGCGAGCGGCCTCGTCGGCCGTGGGGCGTGCGCCAGCCGGACGCACCGCCCGGAGCGGCAGCTCGCCCGTCTCGAGCAGCGCGGCGACGGCGTCGCGCACCCGCTGCGCACGGCGCGGGTCGCGGCCCGCGTTGACGGACACCGTGACCTCCGCCCCCGGTCCGTCGTGCGGCACGCCGTCCGGCGCCGTGCCCGGCACCCGCGTGCGGGCGACCGCGGGCACCCACGCGGTCGCGAGGTCCGCGTCGCCGGCGGTGACGCAGAAGACCCGGTCGGCCTCGGCGTCGGCCGCGACCTCCGCGTCGACGCGCGGGTCGCCCGTCGCGGTGTGCACGAGCCACGCGCCGTCGAGGTCGCCGGTGAGGTAGTCGCGCCGCACCCACGACGACCGCTCGGCGCCGTGCGCGGCGAGCAGCTCCGCGAGGTGCTCGCAGACGAACGGCGCGACGACGGTCACGACGGCGCCCGCGTCGAGGAGCCCGCGCGTGCGGCGCGCGGCGACCGGTCCGCCGCCGACGACGACGACGCTGCGGCCGTCGAGACGCAGGCCCAGGGGGTACGTCTCGTGCTCGGGTGCGGTCACGGGTTCCAGCCTAGATCGCGTACGAGCCGGGCCTGGACGCCGGACGGCGGGCGGCGGCGAGCGCGTCGCCGACCATGCCGGCGGCGAGCGTGCCGCCGTCCTGGCCGTCGACGAGCAGGAACGCGCCCGTGCGCCGGGCCACGACGTACTCCTCGGCGGCGACGGGCGACGCGAGCCGCAGCGTCACGCGGCCGATGTCGTTGAGGTCGAGCCGCTCGGCGGGCTCGAGCTCGGCGGTGTCGAGGTCGAGCCGCCCGACGACGTCGCGCACGACGGCCTGCACCGTGCGGGTCGTGTGCTTGAGCAGCACGCGCGCGCCGGGCAGGAGCGGGCGGTCGCTGAGCCACGCGACGGTGCCCTCGACGTCCTGCGTGACCTCGGGGGCCTCCGCGGCGGAGGCGATGAGGTCGCCGCGCGCGACGTCCACGTCGTCGGCGAGGCGGATCGTCACGGACTGCGGCGCGAACGCCTCCGTGAGCTCCTCGCCGGACGCGAGCGAGTCCGCCGTGTCGATCCCGACGACGGTCGTGCGCCGACCGGACGGCAGCACCACGACCTCGTCCCCGACCGTCACGACGCCCGACGCCACCTGGCCGGCGTACCCGCGGTAGTCGCGGTAGCGCTCGTCGGCCGCGGCCTGCGGGCGGATGACGACCTGGACGGGGAAGCGGAAGGCCTCGGTCTCCGGGTCGTCACCGGTCGGGAGCTCCTCGAGCAGCTCGAGCAGGCTCGGGCCGTCGTACCAGGGCGTGCTCGCGCTCGCCCGGTCCACCACGTTGTCGCCCACGAGCGCGGACACCGGGATCGTGTGCACGTCGCCGACGCCGAGCGACGTCGCGGCCGCGCGGATGTCCGTCGCGAGCTCCTCGTACCGGGCCTCGCTGTAGTCGACGAGGTCGATCTTGTTGACCGCGACGACGACGTGGGGCACGCGCAGGAGGCTCGCGACCGCGAGGTGGCGGCGCGTCTGCTCCAGCAGACCCTTGCGCGCGTCGATGAGCAGCACGACGACGTCCGCGGTCGACGCGCCCGTCACCGTGTTGCGCGTGTACTGCACGTGCCCGGGGCAGTCGGCGAGGATGAACGACCGGCGCGCGGTCGCGAAGTACCGGTACGCCACGTCGATGGTGATGCCCTGCTCGCGCTCGGCGCGCAGGCCGTCGGTGAGCAGCGCGAGGTCGGCGGTCTCGAGGCCGCGGTCGCGCGAGACGCGCTCGACCGCGTCGAGCTGGTCGGCGAGCACTGACTTCGAGTCGAAGAGCAGGCGGCCCACGAGCGTGGACTTGCCGTCGTCGACGGACCCCGCCGTCGCGAGGCGCAGCAGCGTCCCGCGGCGCGCGTCGTCGAGCGGCAGCGCCGCGTCCTCGGTGACGGTGCCGGTGCTGGTCTGGGTGCCCATCAGAAGTACCCCTCCTTCTTGCGGTCCTCCATGGCGGCCTCGGAGAGGCGGTCGTCGGCGCGGGTCGCGCCGCGCTCGGTGATGCGCGTCGCGGCGACCTCCGCGATGACGTCCTCGACGCCCGTCGCGTCGGAGCGCACGGCGCCGGTGCAGGACATGTCGCCGACGGTCCGGTACCGCACCGTCTCGGTCCGCAGGGACGCGGCCTCGGCGTCGGTGCGGGGCTCCGAGTACGGCCCGACGGCGAGCAGCATGCCGTCGCGGTCGAACACCTCGCGCTCGTGCGCGTAGTAGAGCTCGGGGAGCTCGATCCGCTCGCGCGCGATGTAGCGCCAGACGTCGAGCTCGGTCCAGTTCGACAGCGGGAACACGCGCACGTGCTCGCCCGGGCGGTGGCGCCCGTTGTAGAGGTTCCACAGCTCCGGGCGCTGGTTGCGCGGGTCCCACTGGCCGAACTCGTCGCGCAGCGAGAACACGCGCTCCTTGGCGCGCGCCTTCTCCTCGTCGCGCCGGCCGCCGCCGAACACGGCGTCGAACCGGTGCCCGGAGATCGCGTCGAGCAGCGGCTGCGTCTGGAGGGGGTTGCGCGTCCCGTCGGCGCGCTCGCGCAGGCGGCCGTCGTCGAGGTAGTCCTGCACGCTCAAGTTGTGGCCCGTGTCCACGTGGAGCACGGGGAACGGCACCGGGCCGGGCGCGAACGCCTTGACCGCGAGGTGCAGCATCACCACGGAGTCCTTGCCGCCGCTGAACAGCAGCACGGGCCGCTCGAACTCGGCGACGACCTCGCGGATGATGTGGATGCCCTCGCTCTCGAGCGCGTCGAGCTGCGCGAGGCGGCGCCCCCCGGGCAGCGCGGTGGCGGGGACCGGCGCAGCCTCTGCGGAGGCGCCGGCGGGAGCACCGGCGGGGGAGCCCGGTGCGTCGGTCGTCAGGTCGATGGTCGTCATGCCCGTCCTCATACGTGGAGTCCGCACTCTGTCTTGTCGAGCCCCGCCCAGCGGCCGGCCCTCGGGTCCTCGCCCGGCGCGACGCGCCGGGTGCACGGC